>CBINPH010000300.1:0-4119 GCA_966252445.1 uncultured Chitinophagaceae bacterium
ATGAACGGATCGACCCTGCAGAAATCGCGAAGAACCCGAACCTGATCCAGAATCCCAATTACTAACATCTCAAGTTGTTGAGCCATGACAATGAAACCTGCATATATCGCCATCGCGGCCGTTTTCCTCTGCGCTTCCTGCTCCAAGATTGACAATTATCCCGCGCCGGACGGGGGTATCTACGGAAAGCTGACCGATAAGATCACCCACGAGGGCCTGGAAACCGAACAGCCCGGAGGCTTCACCATCAAACTGTTTGAAAAAGGCGGCAAGCTGAATTCGCCGATCTCGTTTTACGGCAAACCGGACGGCACCTTCGAGAACGCCAATATTTTCCGCAACACCTACCAGGTGCTTCCCACCGAGGGGGCCTTCTTTGAGATCGACACCCTGTCCGTGCAGATCGGCGGCCATACGGAGGTTAATTTCGAAGTGGATCCCTTCCTGGCGGTCACCGACGTGACGGTCACCCCGTCTAAAGGACAGGTGACGGCCCATTATAAGATCGCCCGCGACCGGGTCGCCGACAAGATCGTCGAAAGAAAGACCCTCGTGTCCAGCGTGCCCACAGTCAACAACATCGTCTTTGATACCAAAACGGAAACCGACCTGAGCGGCGTCGCCGACGATGCCGTCCTGGCTGCTTCCTACAGCGATGTGGTGACAGGCCTGGTCTCGGGCAAGGACTATTATGTACGTGTCGCGGTCCGCACGGACAATGGCCTGAAAAAGTACAATTACAGCAAGACCTTTAAGGTAACCATTCCCTGAGGCCTGGCAACAGCGGCCTGCGCCCATGTCCTGCCCGCGCGCCCTGCCGGCGTGGGGCGGTGCCTTGGCGGGCCAGCGCCGCTGGCCATAAGCCGGCCCGGCCCGCAAGGCCGGGCCGGCTGAAAAAAGGCCACCTCTACACCGGCGCCCGGGCCATCCCGGGCAGGTCCTGTGCTGCCGCCGGACAGCACAGGACCTACTTATAAAAAAAACGGAAATTTAGTACCACGAATGGGCTGAACTGGCCCGACATACGACAATACAACCCTATGCACAGGAAAGCAACGCGTGTACTGGAATCGACCTTCCTGATTCTGCTGATCGGCCTGTTCCGGCCAGGCTACGCCCAAACCAGGGATTCGATCGTCCTGGAAAACCGTTTCCTGTCCCGGACTTTCACCGTGGATGGGAACGGATTTTATACCAGCGGCTTTAAAAACCGGCAGACAGGCCATGACTACAGCCGCGCGGGGTCCGCGGAATTTTATTTTACCCTGGACGGGCATGCCGTCAGCGGCGCGGGGGAAAGGGCGGCTTTTTCCTACGTCCGGAAATCCCTGGAAAAATCCGCCGACGGCGTGCAAAAGTTGTCGGTCTTCCTGGAAGGCAAGGCGGGCGGGCCCGCGGCCGGCCTCGCGGTAGAACTGGTGTATTGGCTCTACGACGAACTGCCGGTCGTGCGCAAGCAGCTCATCATCACCAATCAGGGTGCCGGCGCGGTGTCCATCGCCAACCTGGACATGGAACGCCTGAACCTGGAGCCCATTACCCAGCAACAGACCGATATCTACAGCGAGTATGGCACGCATCTGACCTGGAGACCGTACCGGGGCAATTACTATGATCCGGCCGTCTTCGTGTATCACACCTATGAAAAGGAAGGGTTTATCCTGGGCAATGAGGCGCCCAGTGTACTGAAACACACGGCCGTCTATGCCCGCAACAACCAGGTCTCGATCGGCATGACCCGCCTGGATCAACCCTTCCCCTTTAAAAAATGGATAGCCCCCGGAGAAAAGTTCTGTAGCCCCAGGTCCTTTATCTGCCTGGTCAAAGCGGCTACATGGCAGGACGCCTTCGAGGGGTATTTCGCCGACTTCATCCGCACGAGGCTGGGAGTGCATCTTTTCAGCAGAAAAGAGATCCCATTTACCCTGTACAATACCTGGAGGCCTTTCTATACAAAGATCAGCGACACCCTGGTCCGCCGCATTGCCGATGGGCTGGAGGGCACCGGGACCGACATCCTCATCATGGACGACGGCTGGCAGAACAACCATGGCGATTGGGAGGCCGACCCGGTCAAGTTCCCCCACGGGTTGAAGCCCGTGTGTGATTACATTATACAGAAAGGCATGCGGCCCGGGCTGTGGCTGAGCCTGGCGACGGTCGCGGAAAACAGCCAGGTATACCAGGCCCATCCCGAATGGGCCGTAGGGGATGCCGAAGGCCATCCCACCTACCTGCATGTGACCGGCGACCCCCATCATTTTACCATGTCCCTGGGCTCCGGATATTATGACTATATCCTGAAGAAAATTGTCCACCTGGTGAAGGAAAACCGCCTGGCCTATATCAAACTGGACTTTGCCATCATCAATTCGGCCTATGTGCTGGACGACAGCAAAAAAGGCGATTACGGGCCGTATGCCGGAAAGACCTACCGGGACCGCGCCAGCTCTTTTTACGGGGTCTATGAAAGGGCTCTGCAGCTGTTCGACGACATACACAAAGCCTGCCCGGAGCTGCTGATCGACTGCACCTATGAAGTATGGGGGGAATATTACATCAATGACTTCGCCTTGATCGAGCATGCGGACTACGACTGGCTGACCAATTACAACGAGGATCCTCCGGAAGGTCCCATCAACATCCGGCAAATGTCCTACGATCGCGCCAGGGTCATCCCCCCGGCCACCAACCTGATCGGCAACCAGCTCATGAACACCCCTTACGCCCGGTATACCTTTCTTTCCCTGGCCTCGAGCAAACCGATCCTCGTGGGTGACCCGCGGGGCCTCCCCGACAGCCTCAAACAATGGTATGCAGGGTGGAACAAGTGGTTTAAGATGATGGACCGCAAATACCAGTTCACCCGGTTCAACCAAACTTCCGATATTTTCCCGAGGGCCAACATGCAAAACTGGGACGGTTGTTATAAATTCAACAAAGCGGCGGGCGGCGGCGTACTGTTTTTTTACCGCAACGGTTCGCTGGAGTCCACGAGGACCTTTCCGATGCCTCTGGCGGACTCCGCCACCCGCTATAGGGTGTATGCTCCCCAGGAGCAGCGAACCCTGGGCATTTTTACGGGCAGGGAGCTGCGTGAAAAAGGCCTCACCATCACCATTGCGAAACCATACGAAGCCGAAGTGCTGGGCATAGAAAAACTCCGGGACGACAACCAGCCTGGAGATACACGGACCACAAAAAGCAGGAAATGAAAAGCAGGCTATTGCTCTTAGGGATGTTGCTCTCGCTGACGTGCGGGGCGCAGGAGTTGAAGATCCGCGGGGTCCTTCCCTGGCACAATTTTCTTTCGGGGCCCAGCGCCTGGAACCTGGAAGACTACCGGCAATATTTGGACGAGTGCCGGGAGAAGGGGATCAACCTGATCGCCTTTCACAATTACACGGGCGGCGGAGAGCGCTATGTGAATTATGTGGAGCCCATGATCAGGATCAGCTACAAAAACGTGCTGCCGGCGGCCGGCTTTGACCACTCCGGCATGGCCCGATGGGGCTACCTCCCGATGCGCATCGACGATTTCGCCTTCGGGACGTCGCGGCTCTTCAGGCAAAACAAAGGCGCGTATTTCGGGGCTGACTGCGCGGTGACTGCCCACAGCGATGCACAGCGTTACGACCAGGCCCAGGCGCTCATGAAGGCCGTGCTGGACATGGCCCACGAACGGCAGATGCGCATGGCCATGGGCTTCGAGTTCGGCGTGGCCCCGCCGGAATATGCCTCGGTCCGGACGCACGGCGACATGTACTGGTTGGGCTCCGGCAGCCTGGTCTACAATCCTTTTGATCCCGATGCTGCGGGCATCCTCTATGCCACCATCGATGACATCCTGAACACGTACAAAGGCATCGACTATATCTGGCTTTGGCTCAATGAACATTCGATTTTCGGGGTCGATGTCGAAAGCGCCCTGCGCAATCCGCAGATGAACGCATGGTATCAGCGATATGCCGCCAGCTATACGGGCAAGGAGATGACGCCCATGCTGAAGTTCTTCGGTACCTGGTCCCAGGCCTATATCCAAAGGGCGTATGATTACATCAAGAAAAAATCACCCGGCACCCAGGTTTGTTGTATTGGGACTTGATGCTGCGATGCTTG
>CBINPH010000301.1:0-4100 GCA_966252445.1 uncultured Chitinophagaceae bacterium
ACGAAGCGCAGTCGACGGGTACGGAAGGTGAGATCGAACGCGACCAGGAAGCGGGTGTCCCGGTTCGGGTCGGCGGGGAGCAGCTGCTGCCAGCAGGCCAGCGCCTCGGCATCCGCGGGCAGGCCGTCGGCGTCGTCGCCGCCGAAAACCGTCACGTACAGGCGTTCCGGGTCCATGCCATAGACGCCGGTCAGCAGCTCCCAGGACCAGGGAATGGCCTCGGCCTTGAAATAGTCCCCGAAGCTCCAGTTGCCCAGCATCTCAAACATCGTGTGATGATAGGTATCCAGGCCCACCTCCTCCAGGTCGTTGTGCTTGCCGCTTACGCGCAGGCATTTCTGGGTGTCCGCCACCCGGCGGTCAGCGGGGCTGCGGTGGCCGAGGAAATAGTCCTTGAACTGGTTCATGCCCGCATTGGTGAACATGAGGGTGGGGTCATCCTTCACCACGATCGGGGCCGAAGGCACGATGGCATGGCCCTTTTGCCGGAAAAAATCCAAAAAAGTCTGGCGTATCTCAATAGCAGTTGGCATGTAGGCGTTATTAAGGGCCGGGGCGGCCCGTATTTTTGTATTTTTATTAACAAATGCACAAGGCGGTTACCCCTAGTTTTGCCCCGCGGTCCGCGGAAAGGGCCGTCCCGGGGGGTACAAAAGTATTAAAATAAAGCATGGTTCACGCGGGAGCCCCGCCGGTCCCCGCTTCCCATTGCCTGCACATGAAAAAGGTCAAATACTATTACAATACCCGTACGCTGAGGTATGAGAAACTGGTGATCCCGCTGTGGATAAAGCTGCTCCGGGTGCTGGGCTTTCTCTCCGCGGCGGCGGTGACCTCTTTTCTGATCGTGCTGCTGGCCTACCGCTTCTTCGACTCCCCCAATGAGAAACGGCTGCGGCAGGAGCTGGCTGAAATGCAGGACCGCTACAGGGCCCTGGAAGACCAGATGGGCACCGTCAACCAGCAGTTGCTGGCGCTGCAGCACCGCGACAATGACATCTACCGGGTGATCTTCGAGGCGAAACCCCTGCCGGACAGCATCCGAGCCGGCAAGCTGCTGAGGGACGAAGAATATGCCCTGTTCAGCGGCCTGGATAACCAGCGCCTGATTCATCATGCCAACCTGACCATGCAGACGCTGGAGAACCGCATCCGTTCCCAGCGTCAGTCATATGGCGTCATCGAAGACCTGATGCGGGACAAGCAGAAGATGCTCGCCCATATCCCGGCCATCCAGCCCGTCTCCAACAGGGACCTGACCCGCATCGCCTCGGGGTTCGGTTACCGCATCGATCCCATCTACAAGACCCTGAAATACCATACCGGGCTGGACTTCGCCGCCCCGCGGGGAACCCCCGTCTATGCCACCGGCGACGGGGTGGTGGACTTCGCCGGAGAGAACGGCGACGGCTATGGCAAACACGTCATCCTGGACCATGGCTATGGCTACCAAAGCCTGTACGGTCACCTGTTCAGGACGAAGGTTCGGCGCGGACAGCGGGTGAAACGGGGAGAAGTGATCGGCTGGGTGGGATCCACGGGCAAGTCCACCGGCCCGCATTGCCACTACGAAGTCATCAAAAACGGGGACAAGCTGGATCCCGTCTATTTCTTTTACAACGACCTGACACCGGAGCAGTACGAGCGTATGCTCCGGATCGCCTCCACGAACAACCAGTCTCTGGACTGAGGCGGTCTCAGGGTGCTTCGCCCAGCACCTCCAGGATCTGCTCGGCATGACGGCGGTTGCGGGGCCGTTCGATGACGGCCGCAATGGTTCCGCCGCCGTCGATGACGAAGGTGGTCCTGAGGATACCCATGAACCGCCTGCCCATGAACTGCTTCTCCCCGTATACGCCATAGGCCCGGATGATGGTCATGTCCTCGTCGCTGATGAGGGGGAAGGGCAGCTTGAAACGCTGTTCGAATTTCTTGTGGCTGCGCCCGCTGTCGGCGCTGACCCCCACGACGGCAAAGCCGCGGGCGGTCAGCAGGGCATAATGATCACGGAGGTTGCAGGCCTCCGTCGTGCAGCTTGGCGTGTTGTCGCGCGGGTAAAAATACAGGATCAGGCGCCGGCCGCGGAAGTCTTCCAGCGATATGGTCCGGCCGTCCTGGTCGGTACCGGAAAAGGCGGGGGCGGGATCCCCGGCCCGGAGAAAGGTACCCATGTGTTTACCGTTTAAAGTGATAGGTCTTTTGAGAGCGGTTGCCCACGCCGTCGGTGACCGTCATCGTCAGGGTATGGCTGCCCCGGGCGCAACGCTCGTCGAAGGTATAGTCGAGGCGGCTGCCTTTCTGGGCGAACATGAGCCAGTGGCCGTCGAGCTCGGCCCGGTAACGGCTCACCCCGCTGCCGGTGTCGCCGATGCGGAAGCTGATGCGGGAAGCCTTCGAGAGGTCGGCGTTCTCATGGATGTTGAGGGCTTCGATCACCGGCATGCTCCGGTCGGCTTGTACGGAAAAATCGCCGAACGCGCGGAAAGAAGCCTTGACCCAGTCCCCGTCCCAGGTGGCGGGCACGGCTTCCCGGCTGCCGTCCATGGGGTTGCTCCGGACGATGACGACCTTATCCCGCAGCGAGTCGGGGACAGGCGCAGTGACCCTGAGCCTGAGGGTGAAGGGCAGATACAGGGGAACGCTGGGGTCATGGAGGCGGTAGGTCTTCGAGAAGTAACCTTCCTTGCCCGGCATCTCCCGGTAATGGAAACAGATATCGTCATACAGGGCACCCGGCTCCAGGAAGAACTCCACGTCGTTGTTCTCGAAGATATCGCGGGACCCGGCATACATGCGGTTGGCACAGGCAGGGGTGGCGGGGGGCGGCGCGGCGGGATTGCGCTGGACCTTCATCCTGATCTCCGAAGCATTGCCGGCGGCGTCGCGCACCACGATCCGGATATCGTGCACCTGGCCATCGCTGAGGTCCACGCTGCCGTCCCCGGCGAAAGGGAAATAGATGGGCAGGTGGTTGCCGGGCAGGGCGAACAGCAGCTGATAATACCGGCGGCGGGTGGCGTGGGTCTTGTAATCGGTGTGGGCGTCCACATAACGGGTGACGTCATAGCCGATGTCGTCCAGACGGAAGCCGATCTGGGCCTTTCCGTCAACATAAAGCACCTCGGAATAGACGCCATAGGTATTGTGCGTGCCGTTCTGGCGATCGATGGCCTGCACGCCGAAGCCTACCCGGTCGGCGGAGACCAGCACCTTTGCCGTGGCGGGGCGGTACACCCCGTTGGAGGCCGTCAGGGACAATTCCTGCGGTGACTGCTCGTACAGGCTGCGGTCGCGGTCGTACAGGGCTACCCGGTAGACCGTTGGCGGCAGGTTGTCGTGTATCTGCAGGCCGAAGAGCAGGCCGTTGAGGGGATGCTCGGTGGACGTACGCCGGATCTCGAAATGCACATGGGGGCCGCCGGAAGAGCCCGTACTGCCGCTCCAGGCGATGAACTGTCCCTTCTTTACCGGAAAGAGGTCGGGGGCCAGCTCCAGATCTACCTTCCAGCTCTCCTGGGCATACTGCCGCCGGATGACATACTTCTCCAGATCCGGGTTAAAGCGGTGGAGGTGGCCGTACACGGTCGTATATCCGTTGGGGTGGTTAATGTAGATCACATGGCCGAAGCCGGTGGCGGAGACGGCCACGCGGGAGATGTACCCGTCGGCGGCCGCATACACGCGCTCCCCGATATGCCCGCCCGTTTTGATGTCCAGGCCCGAATGGAAATGCGCGGGACGCAGCTCACCGAAATTGCCGGCGAGCAGGATGGGTATATCCAGGGGGTTGCGAAAATACTGCCGGGGATAGTCCTGCTGGGGAAAGGACTGTGCCGGCAGGGCCTGCGGGATGAGGCAGCACAGCCAGCACCATAACATTTTCCATCGCATGGGGACAAAAATAGCGATCTTCTCCCGGAATCCCCCCGCGGCTCAGCGGTGCAGGCGGAGCACGGCTCCCCCGCCGGAAGCCAGCACCAGGGGCAGGCGCGTCGTACGATCGACACGCAGGGTCCTGTGCCGGTACCCGGAGGCGTCCTCCCCGACGGCATCAGCATACAGCTCGGCGGTATAGCTTACCCCCGGAGGCAGGAAGCTGA
>CBINPH010000302.1:0-4095 GCA_966252445.1 uncultured Chitinophagaceae bacterium
AGGGCAGCTCGTTATATAGCCACTGGTCGCCGACGATGCCCTGGAGCTGCCCGTAGACACCATTGAGGGCCTGCAGCACTTCCTTTTGGTCTTTGTAGAAGATGTCCACGTCTATGCGCGTCGGGTCTGTCTTGTTCAGGAAATCCTTGTTGCAGGACATGTCCAGAAAGGACAGGGATAGTCCGGCTATGGCGATGATCTTTTTCATATCTGCAGTTTTAAAAGGTCAGGTTGGCTCCGACAGAGAAGGTCCTCGGCACGGGATAGGCCTCGTCATCGAGGCCGGGATTGATGCCGTCCTTCATGTCGATGTCCGGGTTGTTGCCGGGATAGTCGGTGAACAGGAACAGGTTGTCCGAACTGATAAAGACGCGCACGGCGGCGATCTTCAGCATCGACTTCGGCAGCGTATACCCGATGCTGATGTTGCGTATCCATACGTGGCTGGCATCGTACACATAACGGGAATTGCTTTCCCGCTCCCATTTCCAGGTATTGGTCGTGGCATACTTTCCGCTGCCCGGCTGGGCTTCGGAGCGCCAGCGCAGCTTGCTGTCCTCCAGGACGTTGAAAACACCGTCCATGTTCATCGTCGAGGACTCGATCTGGCGGAAGACATCATAATCTTCTGCGCCGGTGATGACCACGCTGAGGTCGATATGCTTGTAGTCACCGCCCAGGGTCGCGCCGAAAGTGGCTTTCGGCCAGGGATTGCCGATCTCGACCATATCGTCGGTGTTGTAATCGATCTGGCCATTGCCATTGCCGTCGTAAAACTGGTATACCCCCGGAATGGCGCCGTCCTGGGGAGGGGCCTTGTCTATCTGATCCTGGTTCTGGAAGATGCCCAGCACCCGGAAGCCATAGATCATGCCAATGGGGCGTCCCACTTTAGACACGTTGTAATCGGCGTACATGGAGCCGTTCCATATGGCATCGTTCTTTCCCCGCATGGCCAGCACCTTGTTGCGGTTGAAGGAGATATTGGCGTTGGCCCACAGGTTGACCGGCCCCAGGGAGGTCCGGTAGCCGGCGGAGAATTCCAACCCGTTGTTGCGCACCTTGCCGATGTTGCCGATGTAACTGGTGAACCCGGAGATCGCCGGCAGCTGAATGGGCAACAACATGTTGGACGTGATCTTGTGATAATATTCGGCGGTAAAGTTCAGCCGGCCGTCGAAGGCCGACAGGTCCAAACCGACGTCGACCTGGCTGGATTGCTCCCAGCCCACCTCGCTGTTGCCGTACGCGGCGATGACCTTGCCGCTCGCCAGTTCCCCGCCCAGGATATAGTTGTTGGGGTTCATGAATGAGCGGTTGGTGTAGTTGCCGATGTCGTTGTTGCCGGTGATGCCCCAGCTGCCCCGCAACTTGAGGCTGGTGAGCCAGGCGGCATCTTGCAGGAACGGCTCATCGGACAGGCGCCACCCGGCGGAGAGCGCCGGGAAATTGCCCCACTTCTTCCGGGCGCCGAAGCGCGAGCTGCCCTCCCTGCGGAAGGTTCCCGAGAACAGGTATTTCCCTTTATAGGCGTAGTTCAGGCGGCCGAAGACCGCAGCCATGCTCCAGCCGTATTCCGTGGAGCCCGAAGAATTCAGGGCCGCGAGGTTGAGATACGGAGCCAGGTCGTCGGGGAACTGGCTGCCGCTCCCGGAGAGCCCTTTTACCGTTTCTTCCTGGGCGGTATAACCGGCCATGGCCTCGATGTGGTGATCTCCGGCGTCCAGGTTGTAGGTCAGCAGTTCATCGGCGTCCAGGTTCAGGGTATGAAAGGATTCGTCGTACTCCGAGGCGTCGCGGGGAGGCGGGGCATTCACCCCGGCGATGGTGGATGGAATAAACTGCTTGTAGCTGTTGTCCTTGTAATGCACATTGGCCGTTGTTTTCAGGCGGAAATGCTTGAGGAAGGACAGCTCCACGTATGCACTGGTTATGGCGTCGCCAATGTCGCGGCGACGGGTGTTCTCCTTGAGAAACTGCACCGGATTGGGAAACCCGAAGATGCCGTCGTGTCCGCCGATGTAGCTGTTGTAGCTGCCATCCTCGTTGTATATGGGTTCGCGGGGATCCATGAGCAGGGTGGATCCGACCAGCGCCGAGCGGCCTTCGGTGGTCGAGGTGTTCTGGGTCGAATAGGTTCCGGCCATGTTCAACCCTATCCGGATGAAGTCATTGGCCTTCCCTTCTACATTGGCCCGCACCGAATACAGGCGGTAATTCGTGTTGATCAGCGCCCCCTGCTGGTCTACCAGCCCGGCAGAGATCATGGAACGGATGTCGCCCTTGCCCGCGGACAGGGAGACGTTGTAGTCCTGATAAGCAGCATTCTGGTTGAGAATGGCATCGAACCAGTTCGTGGAATGTTTGGTCTGCTCCGGGTAGCGGAAGTCGAGAGGTACTTCGTCAATATCCGGTTCCCGCTGCTCGAAGTAGCGGATCTTGTCCATGAAGATGTCCTTTTCAAACTGGGCAAAATCCACGCCGTTCAGCACCTTTGTCTTCCGCGAGTCGGGGATGTTCTGGATGCCATAGTTGGCGGTGACATTCAGGACGGTCTCCCCTGCTTTGGCGTTCTTGGTGGTGATCAGGACGACGCCGTTGGCGCCACGGGCCCCGTAAATGGCGGTGGACACGGCATCCTTCAGCACGGTGATGGTCTCGATGTCCTGGGGGTTGAGATTTTGCCCGATGGAGTTGCCCACGGCAAAGCCGTCGATGACATACAGCGGAGCACTGCCGGCGCCCAGAGAGCCCAGACCGCGCACCCGGACCTGAAATTCCCGGCCCGGCGATCCGGTGGTTTGTTTGACCGTGACACCCGCCGCCTGGCCCTGCAGCAACTTGGTCAGGTTGGAGGCGGGGACATCCCTGAGCTTGGACACATCGATGGAGGATACCGATGCGGTGACCTCCTTTTTGCGTTGGGAACCGTACCCCAGCACGACGATCTCATCCAGGCCTTTTTCCTCCGCCTGCATGCGGATGCGCAGGGGGGTGGTGGAGGCGACGGCCCAGCTGCTCCGGTAGCCTACGCCGCGGAATTCCAGGGAATCGCCGGGACGGGCACTGATGTCGAACTGCCCGGAGGCGTCGGTGACGGTGCCGTTGCCGGTACCTTTGACGAGCACACTGACGCCGGGCAGCGCATCGCCATCAGGGCCCTGCACCGAGCCCGTGACGGTAATGTTCTGGGCAGCGGCGGGGAAGGCCGCGAAAGCAAAGAGCAGCAAGACTACCCATCGCCTGCGGACAGGCATCAGGACGCTAATGGTCTTTTTCATACATGAAGGGTTTGAGTGATGAATACAGGGATCAGGGACGGCAGTGCACGACAGCCACTTCAAAAGGCGCCAGGGTCAGTTGCCCCCGGTCCACATGGCCGGAGGCCGGCGGCCCGTCCCCGGTTTCGGGACGGACAGCGCTGACGGCGCCGCCTACCGCAGCGGGCGGCATCTTCAGGGTAATGGGGACGTTGCGTTTGTTGACCAGCAGCAGCCGGCGCCCCGCGGCCGTGACGAAAGCCTGGGCCAGGACCTGTCCGTCGCCGGCCTGGGTGGGCACCAGCCGGTCGCCGGGTCCGAAGTTGTCCTTCAGGAGCTTCAGCACCCAGTACCGGGCATTGGGCTTGCCGCTGGTCCAGTTCATCATGCTCACGGAGGGAAACTGCGTCGGATAGCCGACCAGCTGGGATTCGCCCACCGCATCGATGCCGAGCCGGGTGAGCTGCACGTACAGGTAGGCATACATGGCCCCGCAGAGGTTCCAGTATTCGTCGGGGATGGTCTTGCCTACGCCATCGCGTTCGAGAATATTGCCCAGTTCATTGACTGTGGTGAAGGTATGCGGCGCCAGGCGCTTGCGTATGCTTTCAATATAGCGCACCCTGTCCAGGAAGGCGTCGGCCTGATTGAAAAAGGAGTACTGGTAGTACTCCAGCGGCTGGTCCCTGAAGTCGGGATGACCGTAGAAATGATAGGAAATGCCCTCCAGGGGTACGCCGGGGCGGTGATGGGCAGGATCCAGGAAATAGGTAAACCAGGAAGGGTCCGTCTCGTGGGCCAGGGACATGCCGATGAATTTTGTTTCCGGAGATAC
>CBINPH010000303.1:0-4085 GCA_966252445.1 uncultured Chitinophagaceae bacterium
GCTGGTTTACTGGGAAATGGAAATGACCAAGAGCGACAGCCCCGAAATGCAGGAGGTCCTCACCACCCAGAAGTCGGAGGCCAACACCGAATTCGCCAAATTCATTTCCAAGCAGTATGCCAACTGGGTGCACCCGAAGACGCCCGAGGCGCCCATCATGTCCCATACGCTGTTCCGCTACAAGATCGCCCCGCACATCGGCCAGGGCAAGCCCGTGTTCATGGTGCTGATCGACAACCTCCGCCTGGACCAGTGGAAGGCCATGCAGCCCATCTTCATGGAGACCTTCCGCCTCCTGGAAGAGGACACCTTTTACAGCATCCTGCCCACCTCGACGCAGTACAGCCGCAACGCGATCTTCGCCGGCATGCTTCCCCTGGACCTGGAAAAAGAATTTCCGCTGCAGTGGAAGAACGACGATGAGGAGGGCGGCAAGAACCTGCATGAAGAAGAATTTCTCGGCGCACAGCTGAAGCGGCTCCGCATGCCGGATGTGCGCTATTCCTATACCAAGATCACCAACCACCAGGACGGGCAAAACCTGGTCAACAACATCCACAACATGATGGATTACGACCTGAACGTGATCGTCTACAACTTCGTGGATATGCTGAGCCACGCCCGCACCGAGATGGAGGTGCTCAAGGAGCTCGCCAGCGACGAGACCTCCTACCGCTCCATCGCCGTGAGCTGGTTCGAGCACTCACCCCTGCATCAGGCGCTCAAGCGCCTGGCCGACAAGGACATCATGCTGATCCTGGCCACCGACCACGGCAGCGTACGGGTGAAGAAGCCCTGCAAGGTCATCGGCGACAAGCAGACGACCACCAACCTGCGCTACAAGCATGGCCGCAACCTGAACTATGACGCAGACGAGGTGCTGGCCTTCCGCGACCCCAAGCAGGCGGGGCTGCCGCGGCCCAACGTCAACTCCTCCTATATCTTCGCCAAGGAGGACGGGTATCTGTGCTACCCCAACAACTACAACTACTACGTGAACTACTACCGCAATACCTTCCAGCACGGGGGTATCTCCCTGGAGGAAATGATCATCCCCATTATCCGCATGAGCACCAAATAGCGGCGCCGCCGCGCCGGCGGACCCCGCAGGCCGCCCTTTCCCCGATGGCGCATTTTTGTTAATTTTGGCGCCGGGACCCCCAAGGGGCCGGCGGGAAAAGCCGGCCACCATGCTAAACCGACCGACATGCCCGTAAAATTTACGCCCGCCACCCTGGAGAAATTCGAACGCATCCTGGAGGAATCGGGATATATCCTCCGGTACGAGAAGGGCAACTTCACCTCGGGGTATTGCATCCTGGAGCACCGCAAGGTGGTGGTCATCAACAAATTCCTCGATACGGAAGGCCGGATCACCACCCTGATGGACATCATCCCGGCCCTGCAGGTCCGCGATGACGCCCTGAGCCCGGAGGCCAGGAAAATGTATGCACAGATCCTCAAGGAAGCCGCCCCGGAACGGGCAGGGCAGGCGGCGCCCGGAGAAACCACGGAAAACGATGAGAAGGAACCCTAAGGACAACAGGCGTTGAAAGTGACCTTCCTGGGCACGGGAACCTCGCAGGGCGTACCCATGGTCGCCTGCCATTGCCGCGTATGCACCTCGGCGGACCCCAAGGACAAGCGCCTGCGGAGCAGCGTGCTCCTGCAGGAGGGGGACGTCAACATCGTCGTGGACACCACCCCCGACTTCCGGTACCAGATGCTGCGCACCGGCACAGACCACCTGGACGCCGTGCTGATCACCCACGCCCACAAAGACCATATCGCCGGCATGGATGACGTGAGGGCCTTCAATTATTTCCAGGGCCACCCGATCGACGTCTATGCCACCGCCCCTTCGGCCCAGGCCATCCGCGCCGAATTCCACTATGCCTTCCAGGAGAAAAAATACCCCGGGGTGCCGGAGATCAACCTGCGGCAGATCGACCTGAAGCCCTTCCAGGTACAGGGCTGGAACATCATCCCCGTGGAGGTCATGCATTTCCGGCTGCCGGTCTATGGCTTCCGCATCGGGGACTTCACCTACATCACCGACGCCAATTACATCTCGGCGCAGGAAAAGGAAAAGATCAGGGGTTCCCGCGTCCTGGTCCTGAATGCGCTGCGCCGGGAGCAGCACATCTCCCACTTCACGCTGCAGGAGGCTCTGGCCCTGGCCGACGAACTGGCCATACCGCAGCTGTACATGACCCATATCAGCCACCAGATGGGGCGCCATGCCGAGGTATCCCTTGAACTGCCGCCGGGCCGGGCCCTGGCTTACGACGGCCTGGAGCTGGAGCTGTAAGGTCGCCAACGTCAACCGTAAAACCACAACGATGACAATCCAGGAAGCACAGCAACGGGTGGACGACTGGATCCGCACCCACGGCGTCCGGTACTTCAGCGAGCTCACCAACATGGCCATCCTGACCGAGGAGGTCGGTGAGGTGGCCCGCATCGTGGCCCGCCGTTACGGGGAGCAGTCCTTTAAGGAAAGCGACAAACGCAAGGAACTGGCCGACGAGCTGGCCGACGTGCTGTGGGTGCTGATCTGCCTGGCCAACCAGACGGGCGTAGACCTCACCGTCGCCCTGGAACAGAACTTTACCAAGAAGACCACCCGCGACGCCCAGCGCCATCAGCAGAACGAGAAGCTGAACCCCGGCGCTTCCTGAGGCGGAAGGCCTCAGCGGATTTCGGATTTCCGCCTATCTTTGCGGGCTATGGCCAACGAGCAACGCACCTTGCAGGCGATCATTGCCCACTGCAAGGAATATGGATTCATCTTCCCGTCCAGCGAGATTTACGACGGACTCAGCGCCGTATATGATTACGGGCAGAACGGCGTGGAGCTGAAACGCAATATCCGCGATCTCTGGTGGCATGCCATGACCCGGATGCACGAGAACATCGTGGGTATTGACGCCGCCATCTTCATGCATCCCACGACATGGAAGGCCTCCGGGCACGTGGACAACTTCAGCGACCCCATGATCGACAACCGGGACAGCGGCAAGCGCTACCGGGTGGATCACCTGATCGAGGGCCACGCCGCCCAGCTCCGCGAGGAGGGCAAGACCGCGGAAGCGGAGGCTCTGCTCGCCACCATGGACGAGCTGCTGAAAGCGGACGATTTCACCGGCCTGCGCCAGCTGATCCTGGACCAGGGCCTAAGCTGCGCCGTCTCCGGCACCGCCAACTGGACGGAGATCCGCCAGTTCAACCTCATGTTCTCCACCCAGATGGGCAGCGTCAGCGGCGAGGCCGACGAAGTATACCTGCGGCCGGAGACCGCCCAGGGCATCTTCGTCAACTTCCTGAACGTCCAGAAGACGGGACGCATGAAGATTCCCTTCGGCATTGCCCAGACGGGCAGGGCCTTCCGCAACGAGATCGTCGCGCGGCAATTCATCTTCCGCATGCGGGAGTTCGAGCAGATGGAGATGCAATACTTCGTTCGGCCCGGCACGGAGCTGGACTGGTACGCCGCCTGGAAGGAAGAGCGCATGCAATGGCACCGCAGCCTGGGCATACGCCCCGAGCGGCTGCGCTACCACGACCACAGCAAGCTGGCCCACTACGCCAACGCGGCGGTGGATATCGAATACGATTTCCCCATCGGCTTCCGCGAGGTGGAGGGCATCCATTCCCGCACGGACTATGACCTCCGCAGGCACCAGGAATTCTCGGGAAAGAAGCTGCAGTATTTTGATCCGGAGATCAACCAAAACTATGTACCCTACGTGGTCGAGACCTCCGTGGGCCTGGACCGGACCGTCATGATGGTCCTCAGCGAGGCCTACCACGAAGAGGAGGTGCCCACCGCCGATCCCGGCAAGCAGGACACCCGCAGCGTTCTGCGCTTCCCGCCGAAGCTGGCGCCCGTCAAGCTGGCGGTACTGCCCCTGGTGAAGAAGGACGGGCTGCCCGACATCGCGCGCCGCCTGATGGACCAGTGCAAGCCCAGCTTTTACTGCCGTTACGAAGAAAAGGACAGCATAGGCAAGCGCTACCGCCGCCAGGACGCCATCGGCACGCCGTTCTGCGTGACCATAGACCACCAGACCAAAGAAGACGGC
>CBINPH010000304.1:0-4067 GCA_966252445.1 uncultured Chitinophagaceae bacterium
CTCAGCGTACCTAACAAACCCACGCATCTTATGGCAAAGACCAGACCGAGCACTTTCGGCGAATTGAAGAAATCCGGCTATAAACCCCGCAGCGTAAAAGACGAATTGAGGAGCAACCTGATGGCGAAGCTCGAACGCCGGGAGCCGACCTTCCCCGGCATCATCGGGTACGAGGACACCGTCATTCCGGACACGGAAAGGGCGCTGCTGTCCAGGCACAATATCCTTTTCCTGGGCCTGCGCGGACAGGCCAAGACGCGGATGGCCCGGCAAATGACGAACCTGCTGGATGAATACATCCCCGTCATTGCCGGCTCCGAGATCAGCGATGATCCCTTCGCCCCCATTTCCCAGTATGCACGCAAGCGGCTGGCGGAGGGCGGCGACGACACCCCCATCGACTGGGTGCACCGCAGCGAACGCTACGGGGAGAAGCTGGCCACCCCCGACGTCACCGTCGCCGACCTGATCGGGGACATCGACCCCATCAAGGCGGCGAACCTCCGGCTGAGCTTCGCGGACGAGGAAGTCATCCACTTCGGGATCATCCCCCGCAGCAACCGCGGCATTTTCGTGATCAACGAACTGCCCGACCTGCAGGCGCGCATCCAGGTTGCCCTGTTCAATATCCTCCAGGAAGGGGATATCCAGATCCGCGGCTTCAAGCTCCGGCTGCCCCTGGATATCGTCTTCGTTTTTACCGCCAATCCGGAAGACTACACGAACCGGGGCGCCATTGTGACCCCGCTCAAGGACCGGATTGAAAGCCAGATCATCACCCATTACCCCACCTCCCTGGAGACGGCGCTGGAGATCACCGCCCAGGAGGCCGACGTACTGCCGGAGCAGATGGACCGGGTGAAGGTGCCGGATATGATCCGGCGGCTGATCGAGCAGGTGGCTTTCGAGGCCAGGGCCAGTGAATATGTAGACAAGAAGAGCGGCGTGTCGGCCAGGCTCACCATGGCGGCCTATGAAAACGCCGTCAGCACGGCCGAGCGTCGCATCATCATCAACCAGGAAAAGCAGACCCATGCGCGGGTGAGCGACCTCATCGGCATCATCCCGGCGATCACCGGCAAGGTGGAGCTGGTCTACGAAGGCGAGCAGGAAGGTCCCATGCAGGTGGCGCTGAACCTCTTGGACAAGGCCGTCCGTACCCAATTCGTGCAGTATTTCCCCAACCCGGAGCTGTTCAAGAAAAAGAAAGCCAACCCATCGGAAAACCCTTACCGTCGCATCCTGCAATGGTTCGAAAAAGGAAACCGGCTGCAGCTCGTCCAGGACATCCCGGACAAGCAGTTCGAACAGCAGCTCAACAAAGTCGACGGCCTGCGGGACCTGGTCAAGAAGCATTTTGGCCACGCCGGATCGGCGGAGACGCTGCTGCTGATGGAGTTCGTGTTGCACGGATTGTCCGCCCATTCCATGATCAGCAAGCAGGTCGTGGAGGGTCAGACCCAGTTCGGGGATTTGCTGGGCTCCATCATGAACCTGGACATGGGTCAGCAGACGGACGAGGACGAGGAAGAAGGCGACGACCGCTATTGACAGGCCTTGCGGGGCCGGCCTGGGGGTTGCAAAACCCGAAAACCCGTTTTAACTTGTGCCATGGCCGGGCCGCTACAGGCCCTGCATTGACAAAAGCTTTTCCTCCATGGATGATTCACGCCGTCGTTTTCTGAAATCCGGGTCTGCCGCCATGGCCGGCATCGGTCTGGGGGCCTTTGTGCCCTTCGAATTATTGGCCGCCAAGCGCCCCCGGGTGAGCGCCGCCGACAAGATCAACGTCGCGGCCATAGGCATCAACGGGATGGGGTGGGCCGACCTCAATGCCATGATGAAGAACCCCCAGGTGAACGTCGTGGCCCTCTGCGACGTGGATGAGAATGTCCTTGAACGGCGGGCGGGGGAACTGGCCAAGGCCGGCATTAAGGTCAAGACCAGCGTCGATTATGAACGCATCCTGGACGACAAAGACATCGACGTCGTGCTGATCGGCACCCCGGACCACTGGCATTGCCTCATCATGACGGCCGCCTGTGCCGCCGGCAAGGATGTCTACTGCGAGAAGCCCGTCGGCCGTACCATCGCCGAGTGCCGCGCCATGGAAGCCGCACAGAAAAAATACAACCGCGTCGTGCAGGTCGGGCAATGGCAGCGCAGCATGCAGCATTTCCAGGATGCGGTAAGCTTCGTGCAATCCGGCAAGCTGGGGCAGATCCGCAACGTCAAAGCCTGGGCCTACCAGGGGTGGATGAAGCCCATTCCCAAGAAGCCCGACAGCGCCGTCCCTGCCGGCGTTCATTATGACAAATGGCTGGGGCCCTCGCCCACCAGGCCTTTCAACCCCAACCGCTTTCATTTCAATTTCCGCTGGTACCACGACTATGCCGGCGGGTTGATGACCGACTGGGGCGTGCATCTCATCGATTACATCCTGCTCGGCATGAAGGCCACCTACGCCTCCTCCGCCACCGCTATCGGCGGAAAGATCGGCTACCCGGACGACGACGAGGAATGGCCGGACACCTTGTCCACCCTGTATGATTTTGATCATTTTACCGGCATCTGGGAGCAGGCTGTAGGCATCAACGGCGGGCCGTATCATCGCGACCACGGCATTGCCTACATCGGCAACAACGGCACCCTCGTTCTGGACCGCGGAGGCTGGGAGGTCATCCCGGAAGGCAAGAATATCGAAGCCATACCTTATGTAAAAGCCTCGGACAACGGCCTGGACGAACATACGCGGAACTTCATCGAGGTCGTACAGTCGCGCCGGCTCAGCGACCTGCATTGCCCGGTGGAAGCCGCCGCCCTGGTGGCCGTAAACTGTCACATGGGCAACATTGCCCAGCTCAGCAACGAAAAGGTTTTCTGGGACCGGGATCGGGACCGGTTCACCCATAAACAGATCAATAAGTATCTTTACCCCGACTATCATAACCATTACACATTCCCGAAAATTTGAGCATGGCTGCAAGAAATGCAATCGGAGCGATCGCCCTGACCCTGCTGGCCGCCGGGGCCACTGCCCAGGTCCAGTTTCTGTCGTCCGAGCCCCCGGAGAACAAGAACATGAAGCCTGAGCAGACCGAATACTACACTCCCGTGCCGCCGGTGGTCACCCCGGGGAAGGCCGGCGCGCCACCCTCGGATGCGATCGTGCTGTTTGACGGCACCAACCTCGACCAATGGGTGGGTGATGGCGGCGGCCCGGCCCCCTGGACAGTTGCCGATGGCGCCATGACGGTGAAGAAAGGCAGCGGTGGCATTCATACCAAGCAGTCCTTTGGCAGCTGTCAGCTGCATATTGAATGGCGTACGCCCAGCCCGGCCCGTGGAGAAGGGCAGGACCGCGGCAACAGCGGCATCTTTCTGCAAAGCCATTACGAACTGCAGGTGCTGGATTCTTATCACGCCAAGACCTATGTGAATGGGCAGGCCGGGAGCATCTACAAAGACAGTCCGCCCCTGGTCAATGCCTGCCTGCCGCCGGGCCAATGGCAGAGCTATGATGTTATTTATGAGGCGCCCGTGTTCAACGAAGACGGGAGCGTCAAATCCCCCGCTTATGAGACGGTCTTCCAGAACGGCGTTCTGGTCCAGAATCATGTGGCGATCAAAGGCAACACCCTCTACGTAGGAACCCATTATTACCAGAAACACGGCCCCATGCCCCTGGCCCTGCAGGACCATGGTCATCCGGTCAGTTTCCGCAACATTTGGATCCGGCCGCTGTAGCGGCTATCCCCGCCCGAACCCTTGAAAAATGAAGACTGTGGACCTCCACGGGCGGCGGCTGCTGTCCGGAAGGTTCCCGGAATAGCGGATAAGTTCAAAATACATATCATGAAAGCAAAGCAGATTACCTTATGGACAGCCCTGGCGCTTACCGGCGCCTGCACGACCGCCGTCGCCCAGCAACAGGGTGGCTATTTGTCTTCCGAGCCCCCCGAAAACAAGGGAATGAAGCCGGAGCAAACCGAATATTATGAGCCGGTTCCCCCGGTGGTTACACCGGGCCGCAATCCTGGAGATGCGCCTTCCGATGCCATCGTGCT
>CBINPH010000305.1:0-4052 GCA_966252445.1 uncultured Chitinophagaceae bacterium
GGTGGACTACAACCTCCCGGAACGTTTCGAACTGGACTATGTGGGGGCGGATAACCAGACGCACCGCCCGGTGATGATCCACCGCGCCCCTTTCGGGTCCCTGGAACGGTTCATCGCCGTGCTCATCGAGCATTGCGCAGGGCGGTTTCCGCTCTGGCTGGCTCCCGAGCAGGTGAGGGTGCTGCCCATCAGCGACAAATCGGCGGCCTATGTGGCCGAGGTGATGGATTTATTAAAAAATGCTGAAATTCGCGCCGAGCTCGACGACCGCAACGAAAAGATCGGCCGCAAGATCCGGGAGGCCGAGATCAAAAAGGTGCCCTATATGCTGGTCGTCGGCGAAAAGGAAGCTGCCGAGCGCAAGGTGGCCGTCCGCAAACACGGTCACGGAGATACGGGCGTAATCAGCATGCAGGATTTCCTGGCCGGTCTTGGCGAGGAAATTGCAAGTAAAAAACCTTTTGAATAATTTTGTATTTCCCCTAACACTAAAAACACTTAATGCAGAAAAGACCAGACCGTCGCCGGGATTTTAGAAGAAGAAATGAGCCTGAACACCGCATCAACGAAAGGATCCGGGTACCCCGTGTGCGGGTAGTCGGTGAGAACGTCGAGTCGGACGTTTACCCTGTCGAGGTGGCCCGCAAAATGGCTGCCGACCGAGGGTTAGACCTGGTGGAGATATCCCCCAACGCAGACCCCCCGGTCTGCCGCATCGTCGATTACAAGAAGTTCCTGTACGAAAAGAAGAAAAAAGACAAGGAGATCAAGGCCAAATCCGCCAAGTCGGAGGTCAAGGAGATCCGCTTCACCCCCAATACGGACGACCACGATTTCGAGTTCAAGACCAAACATGCGGAAAAATTCCTCCGCGATGGCAACAAGGTCAAGGCCTATGTGCAGTTCAAGGGCCGCGCCATCCTGTTCAAGGAGCGGGGCGAGCTGCTGTTGCTGAAATTCGCGGAAAGGCTTTCCGAGTTCGGGGCGCTGGAAAGCATGCCCAAAATGGAAGGCAAACGCATGCTGATCATCTTCGCCCCCAAGGCGGCCGTCAAAAAGAAATAGCCCTTCCCTAGCGGAGCAGCAACAACGCTCCTTTTTCCACTACTTGCCGGCCGGTGAGTTCATTGTGATATTCTGCCGACCACACATAGCCGCCTTGTGCGGCAGGACCCGCCTGTCCGCGGCCGCCCCAGCCCTGCGCGGGATCGGCGCTGCGGAAGACCTCCCTCCCATAGCGGTCATAGATGCGCAGCACGTATCCGCTGACCGGTATGGTCACCCTGGGCCGGAAGATGTCGTTCTGTCCGTCCCCGTTCGGGGTAAACGCGTTGGGGAACAACAGGTGATCGGCGCATTCCTCCACTACGACCTGGATATCGTCGCTGGCGATCCCGCAACGGTTGCTGACAGTGACCGCATAGCGCCCGCTGCTCCGCACGGTATACCGGCTGTCGCTGCTGCCGTCCTGCCAGCGGTAGACACTGATGACGGAGTCGTAGACCTGCAAGTCCAGGGGAAAGCTGCTGCAGACGGTGGTGTCCCGGCCCAGGGATACCGTAGGCAGGGCCAGCACCCCCACCTGCAGGCTGTCGGCTACGGCGCAGACCCCTTTCTCGACCCTCACCCGGTACATGCCGGGATCGCGCACCTGTATGGTTGGCCCCTCCTCCCCCGTGTTCCACGCATAGCTGGCCCCGGCATTGCTGGCATCCAGGACCAGCACCTGGCCCTGGCAAAGCACAGTGTCCTCCCAGCCGGGCAGGCGGAGGTCATTGGGCTGCACCGAGAGGGTCCGGCGGTCCTCGGCGGTGCAGCCCCCGTCTGTCACCACATGCACCCCGTACTCCCCATCCAGCGCCGGCGTGGCCTCGGGCCAGGACAAGGCCTGGCTTTCGGAACTGTACCCACCGGGGCCTGTCCAGCGGGCAGACAGCACGCCCCCTGAAAGGGCGACGTTCAGCGGGCTTCCTTCGCAGACCGGGCTATTGGCCAGGATCTTTATGGGCTGGGGGCGGAAGACATGCAGGGGTATGGGGTCAGAGCTGATGCGGCAGTGCTCCAGCTGCAGGTTCTCGCGTTCTCCGCCCACGATGCGGTACCAGCCGGAATCGGCGCGGGTGGTGGATGCGATGGTGTACCCCAGGCCGTCCGCCCCCCTGATGTCCTCCCAGCGAAGCGCTGTGTCGCTGGTGAACTGCCACTGGAAGGCCGGGTGGGCATAATATCCCGCCGTGGTCGTCGCCTCGAATTTGATCTCGGCGCCGGTGCAGATGTCCGAAGAGCCCAGGTAGGTGCCTTCCACGGACGCCCTGAGCGGAGGGCCGCATAAAGAGAACCGGATGTCGTCGAGGACCAAATCATTGCCATTGCCTCCGCCCTGGTTGTTGAACATCTGCAGGATCACCGATGACTCGCCCGCAGGCAGGTCAAAGTGGATCCCGTACTCCTTCCAGGTGAGGGTGCTGTAGCGGGGCAGGGTGCCGGTCTCGTATTCACCAATCAGCCCCCCGTCGGATGCCCGGCGGATCTCGAAACGGATGTTGGGGTCCAGGGGACCGGAAGAGCCGGCAATCATCAGGTTGGCCACCCAGGCCGAAAAATAAAAGGAACTGCCCTGGCAGAGGTTGTCAATGCGTTTCTGATAAAACAAGCCGGGATCATAGCTGGCATTGACCACCATCATATATCCGTCGCCAGTATGATCTGTGCCCTGCAGCCAGCTCTGGTAGGTATGGGGCACCTCCCGGCGGATGCTGTAGTAACCGTCTTCAACCACCTGGGAGGTAAAGTGATAAGAGGTCACCTCTGCCGGGAGGGGGTTGCCCACATCGGGAGCATTGGCGCCGCTGCCGAAGGTCTCCTGGTACAGGACATACCCCGTGCAGCCCTGGCCAAAGGCCTCCCCGGGAGCCAGGCTCAGCAGGGCCGGGGCGACAGCGCCGAGCAGGATCAGCAGGGTACGGGACGATGGGGCAGAAAAAGGCACATTCAAAGTTAATGGTCTTTGCCATATCCAAGGTCTGCGGGATCCCCGCCACCTGTCAGTTTCCCAAACCGCCCATCCCGGGAAAGCCGGGGGTGTGCGCAAAAGCCGGGCCGCAAGCAATAACCGGAGCCCATTATGCCTGCGCTTCGTGGTAAAATCGGTATTTTGTGAGCCATACCGTCCTGCATGAGCGCTGAAGGCCTCGCGTACCGGCGAAATGGCCCTTTAGTACCCCTTCAGCAGGGGATGCAGGACGCAAAACGGGTCGCTGCATCATGCCGCGGCGGCGGCGGAGTGTTAATTGTTCACGCCAAATGGTCGTCCGATGATACCTGTTTTTGAACCCATCTTGGAAAAGCTGATCCCCTCCTATACGTCGAACTCATCTTTCAGCCTGAAGGAAGAGATTTTGCCTTACATCAAAATCGGCTGGCATTTTCACCCCGAATACGAACTCGTCCTCTTCACGGAAAGCACGGGCAAGCGCTTCATCGGCGACCATACGGATGACCTCAAGCCGGGAGACATCCTGTTGATCGGCTCGAACCTGCCGCACTACATGCGCAACGATGAGAAATATTACCAAGGCGACCCCAACCTCCGCATCAGGGCCATCGTCGTTCACTTCCGGTACAATTTCCTGGGAGAGACTTTTTTCGAAACGGCCGAGATGGCGACAGTTAAAAAATTGTTGGAAAACGCCGCCCGCGGCATACAGGTATACGGGCAAGCACAGTCCAGAATTGCGCGGGAAATGGAAGCGCTTCTGCACTTGGAAGGCTACGGGCGTCTGCGGTGTCTGTTGGATATCCTGCAGATGATAGCGCAATGCAAGGAACAAAGGATGCTGGCCTCCATAGGATTCCAGAATTCCTTTACCCTAAATGATGCCGAGCGCATCAACAAGGTCTTCGATTACCTGCTTCGCAATTTTAAAGAGGAAATTACCCTGTCCGAGGCCGCCGCGCACTGCCACATGATCACGTCGGCCTTCTGCAAATTTTTCAAGAAGAGGACCGGCAAGACCTTCTCACATGTGTTGAACGAGATACGTATCGGCCAT
>CBINPH010000306.1:0-3957 GCA_966252445.1 uncultured Chitinophagaceae bacterium
GGTGGCATCAGCTCTGTAGACGACGTACGCGCCCTGCTGCAGGTGGGCGCCGACAAGATCTCGGTCAACACCGCGGCCTACCGCCGGCCCGGGCTCATCAGCGAGCTGGCCCGGGAATTCGGCAGCCAGTGCGTGGTGCTGGCCATAGATACCCGTTATGAAGCGGGTGCCTGGAAGGTGTACCTCAACGGCGGTCGCCTGGCCACGGACACCCTCACGGCCGACTGGGCGCGGGAGGCCGTGGACCGCGGGGCGGGAGAGATCCTGCTGACGTCCATGAACCATGACGGCACCAAGGAAGGCTTCGCCCTGGACATCACCCGGCAGCTCGCCGACAGCCTCCCCGTGCCGGTCATCGCCTCGGGCGGCGCGGGGCGCATGGAACATTTTTTGGACGCTTTCCGCGATGGCCATGCCGATGCGGCCCTGGCCGCCAGCATCTTTCATTTCCGGGAGATCGGCATCCCCGACCTGAAGCGTTATTTGGCCGGTGAGGGGGTGCCGGTACGCCTTTGAGGGTCGTTTCGGGGATTTTCAGGACCTTTGCTGCCGCCGGTTGATGACAAGCCTATGCAGCGCATCTATTTTGACAACGCCGCGACTACCCCCCTCGACAGGGAGGTGCTGGAGGCCATGCTGCCCTACCTCACGGAGCATTATGGCAACCCCTCGTCCATCTATTCCTATGGCCGCGAGACCCGCTTGGCCATAGAACATGCCCGCAAGAAGGTGGCGGGGCTGCTGGGCGCCCGTCCCGGCGAGATCTTTTTCACCTCGGGTGGCACCGAAAGCACCAACACCGCCATCACGGCAGCGGTGCGGGACCTGGGCTGCCGGCGCATCATCACTTCCCCCATCGAGCATCATGCGACCCTCCACAGTGCGGCTTTTCAGCAGCAGGAGGGCGGGGTACAACTGGACATGGTGAAACTGTTGCCTGATGGGCACCTGGACCTCGAAGACCTGGAGCGGCTGCTGAAAGACGGAAAAGACAGGACCCTGGTGTCCCTCATGCATGGCAACAACGAAATCGGCAACCTGCTCGATGCTGAGCGTGTGGGTGCCCTGTGCAGGCAGTATGGTGCCTGGTTCCATTGCGATACGGTGCAGACGGTAGGGCACTATCCCCTGGATGTACGGCGCCTGCAGGCGCATTTCATCAATGCAGCATCCCATAAATTCCATGGCCCCAAAGGCGTCGGGATGTTGTATGTGGAAGAAGGCCTCCGCATAAGGCCCCTGGTGCACGGTGGCGCCCAGGAACGCAACTTGCGTGCAGGGACGGAAAATGTATACGGTATCGTGGGCTTTGCCAGGGCTTTGGAACTGGCCCTGGAGCGGCAGGCGGCAGACAGCGTGACCATCGCCGCCCTGAAGCGCTATATGGCGGGGCAGCTGCGACAGCATATTCCCGGCGTCCGGTTCAATGGGGACTGGGACGGGCGAAGCCTGTATACGGTACTCAGCGCCGCCTTTCCCCGCACGGAAAAGAGCGAGATGCTGCTCTTCAACCTGGACATCGAAGGCATCTGCGTCTCCGGCGGCAGCGCCTGCAGCTCGGGGGCCAGCACCAGCTCCCATGTTATCCAGGCCCTATACCCGGGCGAAGACCTGCTGCCCGTACGCTTTTCGTTTTCCCGCTACAATACCCCGGCCGAGGCGGACCGTGTGGTGTCGGTGCTGAAGGACAAGCTCTGAGGAGCACCCGGCTCAGCCTCCTGTTTTCCCCAGGGTTTCCTGACCTGCTTTCTTCAGGCGGATGATCACCGCCCCGTTCGCCCCGGCTTGCCCGAACTGATCAATGGCGGAACTGTCCTTGAGGACTTCTACGGTTTCGATGGCCTGAGGGGAGATCCCTTCCAGGTCCTCCTGTATGTGGCCGTCGACGATGAAGAGCGGCGGCTGCCGGGAAGTGCGCAGCCGGAAGCCGCTGCCCAGGCTGTCCGCGCCGGCACTGGTCTGCCGTGCCTGTACCCTCACGCTGACCGGCGGCGCGGGAACAGCATGGCTGCCGGCCTGCTTGCCGGTGACGGCCTGATCTCCCGACTGCAGATAGAAGGTGTTGCCTGACCGCAGGGAGAGCCTGATGGTCTTGTGGCGCAGCCGCCCTTTCGGCTGGTCAGGGATGGTTAGGAATGCCGGCGTCTTCGCTTCGCCAGAGCCCTCCTCCAACCGGTAGACCTGCACGCGGCGTATACCCCCCACGGCGCCATGCATTCGCTCCGCGCCCTCTTGGACGAACATGTATCCGGCATCCGGGGTCGGGAACGGAAGACCAGGAAAGCGCGGGGGAGGAGCTCCCGGGCTCCATTCACCGGCCTCGCTGCCGCCCGGTCCCCCGATCACGAAGTGGATCATTTGTTGCAGCGGCTTCCCCGCCCGGGATGCTCCGTCCTCCCTGCGGGTGGCGCTGATGAAAATGGCCGCGAAGGCTATCAGCGGCAGCAGGAAGAGATAACGCAGCATATGGATGCGGGGAGAACGCTTCCGGTTCATCATGGCGATGCGCTGCTTCAGGCGGGCCAGGTTGAAATTGTTGGCCAGGACGCTGCCATAGGGATGGGTACACGCCTTCACCAGGCTGTACTGGTACGCCCTGGCGTTCATGCCCGAAAGAAGGACCTGCCGGTCGGTAATGAATTCCAGGTTCTCGCGTATGGCGGCTTTCATCAGCCAGGCCCCGGGATTAAACCAGTAAAAGACGTTGTTGAGCTCTCCCAACAGGATGTCACCGGTATGCCAGCCCCGGGCATGAACCTTTTCATGGGCGATGATGGCGGAGAGGTCTTCAGGGGCATGCAGGGCCGGGTTGATGTAGATATGGCGAAAGAAGCTGAAGGGGTTGATCCGCTCCTGCAGGATCCGGACCTTTTCCGAAGCGATCCGCCCCGCGACGGAGCGGATATGCACCTTCCAGAGCGAGAAGAGCTGCATGGCAAACCGCAGGGCCATAAAGACTACCCCCGCCCAGAACAGATATTGGAGCAGGCTCCAGATGGTGAAGTGGTCCGCCTGCGCCAGGTATGCGCGCAGGGACTCCCAGTCCGGGATGTAGGCCCGTGCTCCGCCGGCCAGGGCTTCCGGCTGCGGCGTAAACAGGCGGATGTCCGCCAGGGGACAGCATGCCGACAGCAGGATGCCGGACAGCAGGAAATAGCGGTTGAGGGTATAGAAGGTCAGTCTCCGCAGCCCGAAGGCGTATGCCAGGAAGAACAGCAGGAGGACGATGTTCGCCTTGATCAGGTAAATGAAGAATCCGGGCATGGCGAGGAATTGAAGATGAAGGGTGGCTGGAGCTTCCGCCGGGTCCACGCAGGACTGTGGTCCGGGGAACGGGCTACTGGGGGTCTTTTTTTTCGATCATGGAAATGATTTCCTGCAACTCACGGGGGCTGATCTTGTTCTCTTTGGCGAAGAAGCTGACCAGTTCTTTATAGGAGTTCTCGAAATAGTCCCGCACAAAACCGCTCATGAATTTCTTCTTGTAGGCCTGCTCACTGACCAGCGGTGTGTACGCGATAATGGTCCCGAATTTTTTTCCCTGGACGAAGCCTTTCTGCTCCAGCTTCTTGACGATGGAAGCCAGGGTGGTGTAGGGCGGACGGGGCTCGGGATAACGCTCGAGGTAATCCTTGATGAATCCCGGACCGGTCTGCCATATGATCTGCATGGCGGTTTCTTCCTGGGGGGTGAGTTTGTCCATGGCCATCCGTTTGAACCGCGAAGCTACGGATTTTTCGTAACATGGCGTGTTTTTCCGGCGGGAATGCCGGGAGATGCATGGTGTTTAGTGAAGCACTTCGGCCAGGGTGGCTTCCAGGGCCGCGCCCCGGAGGTTCTGGGCAATGATCTTTCCGGAAGGATCGAGCAGGAAATTGCTGGGAATGGTGGCGACGTGATACAGCTGGGCGGCTTCCCTCTGCAGGTCACTGACCTGGGTCCAGCTCAGGCCGTCCT
>CBINPH010000307.1:0-3955 GCA_966252445.1 uncultured Chitinophagaceae bacterium
GGGAATGGGTTCCCCGCTCACCGAATCTTTCAGGCTGTTGAAGGCGGCGCTGCCGGGCTGCGGCATGCCGTTGTCGGCATACTGCCTGGCGGCTGCATGGGCCTCCGCGCTGCCGGCGCCGCCGGCGAGGGCCCCCAGGTAGGCACCCACATATTCGGGGTACCAGACCTGGCTGGGCTTCCAGCCCTCATTCATCAGGCGTCCCAGGAGCGTGGCGTTGTAGGCTTCTCCGGCGTTTTCCTGGGTGGTGTAGGCCCGCAGCAGCAGATGCGCGCTCCTGAGCTCCGCCTTGTACTGGCCTATACGGAAGTTGCGGAGGGAATAGCGGTCCGTACCGGTGTAGACCGTCGTGCCCAGGCCGTAATGGGCCTGCAGGGATATGGTGGTCCCGGAAGTCAACTTGTGCGCCAGCATGGCCCCCAGTTTGAGATTATAGGTGTCGTAGTCAACCAGGTCCTGCTCGGCGTAGCCTGTGCGGCTGACGACCTGGTCGGGAATGGCGCCGGCATTCAGGCCCAGGAAAAAGGGGGCGGTCTGCGGGTTGGTCGACAGGAAGGCGTCGATCTGCGCCTGGCTGGGTGGGCTGCCGGTCTGCTGCTGGTAGCCCGCCACAAATTGCTGGGTGGCTGCGTCCAGGATGCCGTGGGCAACGTCCCGCATGCCGGCCTTGGTTTCGTCCCCATACACGTTGACCCCGTCGTATCCGGGGTCGCTTGCGCGCTTGCCGCCCTTGACCATGAAGCGGTCCTTGTCATAGTTCCTGTCGTCGGCGGCGATCCAGTCGCTGGCGCGTACATAGTCGGCATTCACCTTGAAGGCCCAGCGGTTGTGGAAGGCCCGGTCATAGCGGATGGTATACTGCTGGAAGGGCGTGGGGTGATCTTTGACGGGATCGCCGAGGTGCATGATGCCTCCCTTTACCTGGGCGCTCAGGCCCTGGTACTGGAAGGGGTCCTTGCTGTTGAGCAGCAGGGTGCCGTTCGTGCCGCCGGCCCCATACAGGGCCGAGGAAGCTCCCGGCAGCAATTCGATGTTCGCGATGTCGAGCTCAGAGATGCCCACCACATTACCTACCGCAAAGTTCAGGCCCGGGGCCTGGTTGTCCATGCCGTCCACGAGCTGGATCAGGCCGACGTTGCCGCTGGCCCCGAAGCCCCGGGTGGTGGGCGTGCTGAACAGAAGGCCGGAGCTGACCATGTCCACACCGTTGACATGGCCGATGGCGTCATAGTAGTTCGGTGCCGGGCTTTGCCGTATGGCGCGCAGGTCCAGGTGCTCGATGGATACCGGCGATTCCAGCAGGTTCTCCGGCAGCCGGCTGGCGGCCACGACGATCTCCGTGCCGAAGACCTGGGCAGGCGCCAGAGCCACGGTCAAGGAGGTCCCGGTTACTGCTACGGTGTCCGGGGCATAGCCGATGGCGGAAAACACCAGCTCAAAAGGAATGCTCCTGCCCGTGGTCAGCTCGAACCGGCCCTGGTTGTCTGTGTAGGTGCCAGTGGCGCCGGGCCCGGGCATCCAGACGGTGACCCGGGGAAGCGGCTCACCCGTGACGCGGTCTGTCACGGAGCCATTGACGGTGGTTTGGGCGGCAGCCTGCAGGGGCAGGAGCAGGGACAGCCAGGGCAGGATACGGGGGAATAGGGAGTAGTTCATGGTCTGTGTTTGAAGGATAACCCATACACATGGCCCCTAAAAGGTAAGGATTTTTTTGATACGCAGGTAGGCGAGGCGATGAGCGCCGCGGCCAGGGGCAGTGGGCGGCCTCAGGAAGCCTTCATCCATTCCTGCAGGATCTTCCCGATCCGCTCGAATTCGATCAGGAAGCCGTCATGCCCGTACAGGGAGTCGATCTCGTAGTAGGCGGCGGCGCGCATGTTGCGGGCCAGGAACCGCTGTTCTTCCACGGGACAAAGGATGTCGCTGGTGATGCCGATGATGAGGGCCCTTTGGGAGATCGTCTGCAACACCTCCTCGGTGCTCCGGGCGCGTCCCCGGGCGATCTGGTGGCTGTCCATGGCTTTTGTCAGCAGCCAGTATGACTGGGCGATGAAGCGGTTCGCCAGCTTTTCGCCCTGGTAGATGATGTAGGAGGAAGCCTTTAGACCGTCCGTTTTGTCGGGGTCCGGGTCCGTTTGCCTGTCGACGAAGGTCCGGTAGTTCCGGTAGGTCAGCATGCCGATGGCCCTGGCCGCTTTGAGGCCTTCCCGGCCGGCCTCCGGGGAGGCGTCTCTCCAGCTGGCGTCCGCTTCGATCGCCAGGCGCTGCGCCGTGTGGATGGCTATGCCCCAGGCGCTTTCGGCCGCGCCGGTCGCCAGCAGGAAGAGCCGGTGTATGCGCTCCGGTTCGGCAAGGGCCCATTCCAGCACCTGGTAGCCGCCCATGGAGCCCCCTGCCAGCAGGGCGATGCCGTTGATGCCCAGGTGCCGGCGGAGCAGGATATGGGCCTGCACCATGTCGCGGATGGTCACCCGCGGAAAGCGGCTGTAGTAGGGCTCTCCCCGAAGGGGGTCCAGGCTCAGGGGACCTGTGGTGCCGTAACAGGATCCCAGGATATTGGCGCAGACGATAAAGTATGCGCCGGGATGCAGCACTTTGCCTTCCCCGACCAGGCCGCTCCACCACTCCACGACGTTGGCATTGGCCGTCAGCGCATGGCAGATCCAGATGACGTTGTCGCCGGCGTCGTTGAGCTGCCCCCAGGTCTGGTAGGCAATCTCCAGGCCGGGAAGGACTTCCCCCGATTCCAGAACAAAGGGTTGGCGATATGTGTAAACCTCTTGTGGCAAGGGGGCAGGCTGAAAAATTATTGAGTGCAAAAGTAGTGCTTTGATTAACTTTACACCAACTTTGACGGTTTTTATTTGTCAGCGGCCGTTCACGTTCAACAATCAACGGATTAGAGTATTTTTACATTAAAGCAGGATGTATGATCCTCAACCTCACGCGGATCGACGAGGATTTCAACATGGAGGCCGTAGACGAAAAAGGCCACGCCGTACGGATGGATACGGCCGCCGACCATGGGGGGCATGACCAGGGTGTGCGTCCCATGCACATGCTGATCATGGGTCTGGGGGGCTGTACGGCCATTGACGTGATCATGATCCTGAAAAAGCAGCGGCAGGAGATCCGTGACTTCCGCATACGGATTGAAGCCACCCGGGAGCAGGACAAGGAGCCGGCGCTCTGGGAACGGGCCCACCTGCTGTTTACCCTGCAAGGCGCCATAGAACCCGGCAAGGCGGAACGCGCCGTCGAGCTCTCCATGCAAAAATATTGCTCGGTGGCCGAGACCCTGCGCCGCTCCGGCACGGACATTACCTGGTCGGTAGAGGTCTCCGCCTGAGCCCAGCCCCTGGTTTTTGGTCAAGCGACGGGCATTAGGGCCCGAACCCCTACCTTTGCGTCCGTTCAGTTCATTATTCAAACCAATCCTTGCATGGATCAAGACAACCTGCATCCTGAATCCCAGGCGGTCAGGATACAGACGGAACAAACGCCGCAGATGGAGCATGCCACCCCCCTGTTCCTGACCTCCAGTTTCTGTTACCGCAATGCCGACGAGATGCAGGAGGCTTTTGCCGGGGAAACGGATGCCAACATATACAGCCGGTTTGTCAATCCCTCCGTCACGGAGTTCGAGCGGAAAATGGCGGCCCTGGAGGGCGTGGAGGCGGCGTTCGCCACGGCCTCGGGCATGAGTGCCATCTTTGCGAGTTTCATGAGCTTCCTGAACAGCGGTGACCACATCATCTCGGCACGCTGCGTCTTTGGCTCCACCTATACCCTGCTCACCAAGTATTTGCCCAGATGGGGCATCACCTGTGATTTCTTCGACGCATCCCGCCCGCAGGACATAGAAAAACTGATCCGTCCCCAGACCCGGATGATCTTCCTGGAGACCCCTTCCAACCCCGGGCTGGAGGTCATCGACCTCAGCCTGGTGGCCCAG
>CBINPH010000308.1:0-3953 GCA_966252445.1 uncultured Chitinophagaceae bacterium
CTCAGCCTCTCCGTCAGGGCCTTCATTATTGCTGTCCTGTTCTGAAGATCAAGTTCATAGATGCGGTCGAAGGCCCGGGCCTTCTTGAGGTGTTCATTCTTCCGCAGGCACCAGCGCAGTTCCTGGTCAGCGTCTTTCATGCAGGAAGGGCCAAAGGGCACGAAATGCTCTTCGAGGCGTGCCCGGAAAATCTGCCACAGCTCGGGCGTCAGGCCATCGAGGTGCCGGATCAGCTTGCCGCGAAAGCCCTCATTGAAGGTCCAGAATACATAGCGGACAAAATCCTCAAAATAGTTGGGATTCCAGAAGCGCTCGACGGTGATCTCGTAAGGATTGCTGAGCAGCGTGAGGCAGTTTCCGGTACGGATAATCTGGCCGGCATACAGATCGTAGGTCCCCAAATGGAAGTATAACCGGCGGTTGCGCTTGCCTTCCACCCGTACCTCATTGAGATAGTAGTGATTGGACAGCAGTTTGACCGTAAAGCTGATATGACCGCGCTTTTTCATGGCGTCTGCCACCCAAAACTACAGCGCATCCGCAGGACAAAATCTGTCCATTTATGTCGAAGACCTGTCCATTTGTGTAAAACGGAAGCCTTTCTAGCCCCTACCGTCCCTGGACAGCCGGGCCAATGCAAGGGGAAGCTTTGAAATGGTCACTCAGACATCGTACGTGGTAGATGCCGTGGTGCCGCCATGACCTGTCCAGTTCGTGTGGAAGAACTGGCCGCGGGGCTTGTCGATACGCTCATAGGTATGGGCCCCGAAATAGTCGCGCTGGGCCTGCAGCAGGTTGGCCGGCAGGCGCTCACAGCGCAGCCCGTCAAAGTAGCAGAGCGCGGAGGTCAGCGCAGGCACCGGGATGCCGTTGCTGAGGGCGGCGGCGCATACGCGGCGCCAGCCCTCCTGGGCACCCTCCACCTTATCACGGAAGAAGGGATCCAGCAGCAGGTTCTGGAGCTGCGGGTTGTTGTCGAACGCTTTTTTGATGTCTCCCAGGAAGGCGGAACGTATGATGCAGCCCCCGCGCCACATGAGCGCTATGCTGCCATAGTTGAGGTCCCAGCCATACTCCTTGGCGGCTTCCATCATCAGGTCATAGCCCTGTGCATAGGAGACGATCTTGGCCCCATACAGCGCCATCTTCAGGTCGGTGAGCAACTGGTCCCTGTTGCCCTTGAAGGCGGGTGTGGGCCCGCTGATCTCTTTGGAGGCCAAAACGCGGATATCTTTCTGCGCCGACAGGCAGCGGGAAAAGACGCTCTCCCCGATCAGGGTCAGGGGGATGCCCAGGTCCAGGGCGGCGACACCGGTCCACTTGCCGGTGCCTTTCTGTCCGGCCGTGTCCAGGATCTTTTCCACGAGGGGCTGCCCGTCCTCGTCCTTGAAAGCCATGATATCGGCGGTGATCTCGATCAGGTAGGAGTCCAGCTCCTCCTTGTTCCACTGCTTAAACACCTCGTGCATCTCAGCGGCCGACATGCCCAGCAGGGACTTCATCACATGATAGGCCTCGTCGATAATCTGCATATCGCCGTATTCGATGCCGTTGTGCACCATTTTTACGAAATGGCCGGCGCCGTCCTTCCCCACCCATTCGCAGCAGGGGGAGCCATCGTCCACCTTAGCGGCAATGGCCTGGAAAATTTCTTTGATATGGGGCCAGGCGGCAGGCGAGCCGCCGGGCATCATGGACGGGCCTTTTAGAGCGCCTTCCTCTCCGCCGGATACGCCGGTACCTACAAAGAGAAGGCCCTTGCTCTCCACATATTGGGTGCGGCGTATCGTATCCGGGAAATGGGAATTGCCTCCATCAATAATGATATCGCCTTCTTCCAGGTGGGGGATGATCTTCTCAATGAAGTCATCCACCGGCTTGCCCGCCTTCACCAGCATCATCACCTTGCGGGGCCGTTTCAGGGATTTGATCAGTTCTTCTACGGAGTGGGCGGGTATAAAATTCTTGCCGGCCCCGCGCTCTTTCATGAAATTGTCCACCTTGTCCACGGTGCGGTTGTATACGGCCACCGTATATCCCCTGCTCTCCATGTTCAGCACCAGGTTCTCTCCCATAACGGCCAGGCCTATCAGCCCGATATCTGCTAGTTTATCCATGACGATTGTATTACATATTGTAGGTAAGGCATATGAGCATAATTAGCTCTAAAAACGGGCTCAAAGATAGCCGCTTTTTGCCATTTTCATTTCGGACAGGGAGGAAGCCCCCAATAATGAGACCTGGTGAACTGCCCGCCGGGGCAAGGCTTACCCTCCATACCCCTCCTGCAGAACAATGAAACCCGCGGGGTGGAAAAATTGTTGTGGCGGCCTGTCATTCCCGAAGCTCTGGGCTCTAGCTCCATGCAGCCAGCACAATGGGTCATAACATGCACACTAACAGCGTGAAATGCCAGATATATTCCTACGGGCAAAACGTATAGGCACCGAAATTTCCCATTACTATTTTCTTAAATGTCTATCTTGTAAGGCTATAACCTATACAGCATGAAGCATTCAGGTATTGTCTACCTATGGGCCCTGGTCATCGCCGTGGGGGGATTTTTGTTCGGCTTTGACACCGCTGTCATCTCCGGGGCGGAGCAGGCCATACAGCATTACTGGTCGCTGAGTACCTTCCAATTAGGCTTTACCGTGGCCATCGCTCTTATAGGTACCGTCATCGGCGCCCTCTGCGGCAGTATCCCCGCGGAAAGGGCAGGCCGTAAAAAGACTTTGTTTTTCGTGGCGCTGCTGTACCTGGTCTCCTCCCTGGGCACCGCCCTCGCCCCAAACTGGTATGTCTTCCTGTTCCTCCGCTTCCTGGGCGGCCTGGGTGTGGGGGTCTCCTGCGTCATTGCGCCTATCTACATATCAGAGATTTCTCCTGCCGGCTCCCGGGGACGGCTGGTGGCCCTTTTCCAGTTCAACGTGGTACTGGGCATATTGATCGCTTATGTCTCCAATTACTTCATTGGCAATTGGTTACAGGGAAGCGCCGCCTGGCGTTTCATGTTGGGCATACAGACGCTTCCTTCCATCATTTTCCTGTTAGGTATCCGCTTCATCCCCGAAAGCCCGCGCTGGCTTATCCTGCACAAGAATAAGGTTGATGAAGCCCTGGCCATCCTGATCCGTATCCATCCGGAAGATGCCAGCCAGGTGATGACCGATATCGTTACCCACCGGGACAGCCGTCAGGGTATGACGCGGAGTTCCTTATGGAGCAAAAAATACCGTGCTCCAGCCATTATGGCCATCCTGATTGCCTTTTTCAACCAGGTTTCCGGTATCAACGCCATTATCTATTACGCCCCCCGTATTTTCGAGATGACAGGCCTGGGCAAGAGCGCTTCACTGCTTTCCACCGTGGGCATAGGCTTCGTCAATTTCATATTTACGCTCATCGCCATGAGCATCATCGACAGGTTCGGACGGAAAAAACTGATGCTGGTAGGCTCCATAGGCCTGATCCTGACTCTGGGCTGGGTATCGAGGATCTTTTTTGTCCAGGACTTTGGGAATATGGGGATCGTCATCCTGTTGCTGGTCTATATCGCCTTCTTTGCCATGTCACAAGGAGCAGTGATCTGGGTGTTTATCGCCGAAATTTTTCCGAATGAAGTCAGAGCTCAGGGCCAGTCCCTGGGCAGTTTCACCCATTGGTTCATGGCCGCGGTGATTGCCTTTACCTTTCCATTACTGGCCGAGCAGGTCGGCGGAGGGGCAACCTTTTTATTCTTTACAGGCATGATGATCCTGCAGCTGATCTTCGTCGTTGGGCTCATGCCAGAGACGAAAGGGAGGTCCTTGGAGCAAATAGAGTCTTCGTTGACATAGCAATAATATCAGTTGAAATATGTGCAAAACCCTTCCGACGAAAGTCAAATAGCTCCGTACCTATAACTAAAATGGACGTTAGCTGGCTAAAATATTGCGTTGACAAACTACGTA
>CBINPH010000309.1:0-3947 GCA_966252445.1 uncultured Chitinophagaceae bacterium
GGGAATGCCATATCGTTGTTTCGGACTCTGCCTTTGTTGCTGCTGCCTCTGGATGTGCTCGCCGGCGCAGGTGCGCCCTGACCGCATCAGGTTCACCGCACTGGCCGGCGGGATGCCAACCAGCCTGCGGGGGATGAGTGCCGTTGCCGATACCCTGGTATGGGTCTGCGGCAGCGGAGGCCACATCGGGCGCTGGAGCGCCGCCGAAGGCTGGCGCTGGATGGACATCCCCGGCGCGGAAAAACTGGATTTCCGCGCCATATACGCTTTTGACGCCCAAACGGCCCTGGTGGCCAACGCCGGCACGCCCGCCACCATTTTCCGGACCACGGACGGAGGTCTTCACTGGATCCCGGTCTACCGGAACGCCGACACGGCGGTCTTCATTGATGCCCTGTCTTTTTGGGATGAACGCCGGGGAATAGCCTGTGCCGATCCGGTGGAAGGGCGGTTTTTGATTCTTCGCAGCAAAGACGGCGGAAGACACTGGACAACCCTGCGGCGCAGCCGCCGGCCCCAGGCCATGCCGGGAGAAGCCGCTTTTGCCGCCAGCGGCAGCTGCCTGGCGTTGCTGGCGGATGGCCGGGCCTGGCTGGGTACAGGGGGCCGCACGGCCCGCCTCTGGCGGAGCCGGGGCTATGGGCGGCGGTGGACGGTCATGCCGGCGCCCTTGCTGCAGGGAAAGCCAAGCACCGGCGTGTTTTCCCTGGCCTTCTTCTCCCAGGGTGGTGTCGCAGTAGGCGGGGATTATGCCGCCGATACGGTGCGGCTCCTGAATGCGGCCTTTACCCGGGATAGGGGCAGCCATTGGCAAAAGCCCCTGATCGGCCCCTTTGGCTACCGCTCCTCGGTGGCATGGTGGAGGGGTGACAGCCTCATGGCCACCGGAACTTCCGGCACAGATATGTCGCCGGACGGCGGACTGCGCTGGCGACGGGTCAGCCCCGAAGGCTTCCATGTGGTGCAGCGGGCCCGGCATGGAAGCGCCCTGTTCCTGGCCGGCAGCGAGGGGCGGGTAGCCCGGTGGACACCGCTGCCGGGAAAAGGGCAACCCGCCCGACGCTAGGTGCAGTGGAGTTTTCCACATCGCTCGTCCCCGGGCCCCCCAGGAACCAAAAAATGTTATTTTTGCGACCTTTACCCTAGAATTACTCATTGCTATGCAGCCTGTAACACCTACAGACAAATATTCTATCAAATATTTTCCCGACGCCGTGACGCGATGGGAGAAACAAGGCAATTTTTTCTATTTCCATACCTCGCAGACCATACTGGAGATCAAGCTGATATCGGACAGGATCGCCCGGTTCCGCTATGCCGCCGATGGCATTTTCCGGCGGGAGTTTTCATACGCTATCAAGGAGAACCTGAAAGAATCGGTGGTCTTTTTCGACATCCGGGAGTTGGAGGACCGGTTCGAGATCCATACCTCCAGCCTCGTCATCCGGGTGGAGAAAACCAACCTGAAGATCACCATCACGGACCTGCAGGAACAAGTCATTTGCGAAGACGAGCAGGGCTTTCACTGGCAGTATTACATCGCCAAGGGTGGCAAGATCGTATACTGCAGCAAACGCATACAGGACGGAGAATGCTTTTACGGCATGGGCGACAAGGCCGCCGATCTCAACCTGCGCGGGAAACGCCTCGAAAACTTCGGGACAGACTCCTACGGCTTCAAGACCGATTCGGATCCCCTTTATAAAAATATCCCGTTTTATTACGGGCTGCATCACGGCCTGGGGTACGGCATCTTTTTCGACAACACTTTCCGTACCTTATTCGATTTCGGGCAGGAGCGCCCTGACGCTTCGAGTTTCTGGGCCAGGGGCGGTCAAATGAACTATTATTTCATTTATGGACCCTCCCTGCTGGAGGTGGCTGAGCAATATGCCGGGCTGACCGGTACGCCTGATCTTCCCCCACTCTGGGCGCTGGGTTACCATCAGTCCCGCTGGAGCTATTATCCGGACACGAAGGTGAGGGAAATCGCCGAGGAGTTCCGCCAGCGCCATATTCCCTGCGATGCCATTCATTTGGATATAGATTATATGGACGGCTTCCGCTGCTTTACTTTCGATAAAGAGCGGTTCCCGGATCCCGTGAAGCTCACCAGCGAGCTTGCCCAGAAAGGTTTCAAGACCGTCGCCATCATTGATCCCGGCATCAAGGTCGACCCCGAATACTGGGTGTACCGGCAAGGCGTGGAGAAAAACTATTTCTGCAAACGGGCGGACGGCGCCCTGATGGAGGGCGAAGTATGGCCGGGCAATTGCGTCTTTCCTGATTTTACCGATCCCAAGGTGCGCCAGTGGTGGAGCGGCCTGATCAAGACCCTGATCGACGCCGGCATCCGGGGGGTATGGAACGACATGAACGAACCGGCTGTCTTCCAGATAGGCACCTTCCCCGAAGATGTGCGCCATGACTATGACGGCGATCCCAGCAGCCACCGCAAGGCCCACAACATATACGGGCACCTGATGAGCAAGGCCACGGCCGAAGGCATGAACAAATACCTGATGCCGATGCGTCCCTTCGTGATCACCCGTTCGTGCTATGCGGGCGCCCAGCGCTGGACATCGGTATGGACCGGAGACAACATGGCCACTTGGGAGCACCTGTGGCTGGCATCGGTGATGTGCCAGCGCCTGTCCGTGTCCGGCATCTCCTTCGCAGGCAGCGATATTGGAGGGTTCATCGGCGAACCAGACGGCGAGTTGTACATCCGATGGCTGCAGCTGGCCACTTTTCATCCCTTCATGCGCACGCACTCGGCCAGCAACGAGACCCTTTTCAATCAGGAACCGTGGTCATTCGGGGCGCGCATAGAGCACATTGCCCGTAAGTTCATCCAGCTGCGGTACCATCTGCTGCCCTATATCTACACCACCTTCTGGCAATATGCTACCCGGGGCACGCCCATGCTTCGTCCACTGACCTTTGTGGCCCAGTACGACACCAACACCTATCACCGGTCTCATGAATTCATGCTGGGCGACCACCTGCTGATCAGCCATGTCAGCGAGCCCGGCATGACGGAGAAAAACGTATACCTGCCGGAAGGCGAATGGTACTATTATTTCAATGACCGCAAATATACGGGCGGCGAAGAGGTCACGGTGCCCACGCCCCTGACGGAGATGCCCCTGTTCATCAAGGCGGGAGCGGTGATCCCCAAATATCCCAAAATGGAATATGTGGGTGAGAAACCGGTCAATGAAATGGTCCTCAACGTCTATTATAGTGACCAGATCACGCACAGCATCCTGTATGAGGATGCGGGGGACAACTACGGGTATCGCAACGGGCAGTACAACGAAATACGCTTCAAACAGCTCAGCGGACCTAAATATGCCCGCTTAAAGAAAAAGTACATCGGCCGTTTCGAAGCCGGCTATCAGAAATTCCGGGTAATCTTCCACGGACTGCCGTTTCAGGCCACGGAATACGTGGTGGACGGTCATGTACACAAACTCGGCGTACGCAACTGTGCGGTGGGTACGGTCAAGATCGTGCTGGACCGCGCTTTTGAAGAGGTGATCATCCGTTGATGACCGGATGCCATCGGTATGGTGCCAGGCGTTAGCGGGTATGGACCTGCTCTTCCCACCCGGTTTCCTTCAGGGCCGGGTCGTCTTCTTTTTTCAGAAAGTCTCCCTGCTGGCTTGCTCCTTTCGCATCCCAACCGAGAATAGCATCATCGGGGACGGTGTCTACCGGCACATTGTAGCTTTGGGAACTTTCGTTATAGGCGGGGTTCGACTGCGCATTGTAACAGGAGATCATCGACCAGCGCGGGCGGTCCGACAAATTGGCCTCGGAACGGTGCAGGAGATTGGGGTGAAAGAAAAGCGCGTCGCCGGGCTGCAGTTCACAATAGACCAGCGGCATGGTTTTTAAGGCGTTGTTCACCATCTCCATATCGGCGCCGACCTGCTCACCGG
>CBINPH010000310.1:0-3944 GCA_966252445.1 uncultured Chitinophagaceae bacterium
CTATCCCCAGCATACCATGGGGCAGATCCACCGCGGGCTGAAGCGGATGTATTCCATCCTCAAGGCAGGGGGCGACCGCACGGCGGAGGAGCATTTGTATATCGAGCGCATCGACTACTGCACTTTTGGCAATTCCCATCCCTTCCGCATCCGCATCGTCAATACCTACAACGAGGTCTACGATTACTTTTACATCAAGATCGCCGATGCTTCCCGCATCTACGGCCTGGAGCTGGAACATATCCTGTCCCCCTACTGGATGAATTTTGTCGTCGACCAGGATACCCTGGTCGAAGAACACATCGCCGGCGTGCCCGGCGACCAGTTCATCCTGCATTGGATGGAACGGCCGGAGTTCAACCCCAAACGCATCGCCAAGGAGTTCGTCAAGTTCAATGAGCGCTGCTTCGTGCGGCTGCTGGGTGACATGCGCTCCTATAATTTCGTATTTGACATCACCCCCGATTTCGATGATGTGCAGTTCCGCATTCGCGCCATCGATTTTGACCAGCAGTTCTACGAGGGGCGCAAGGCGCTCTACATGCCGCAGTATTTCAAGGAAAACCGGCCCTTTGTCGACCTGGTCCTCCAGTACCTCAATGCCGAAGTTGTCCGGCAGTACCAGCAGGAGGAGCGGTCCCTCATTGCCCGGCGCATCAAGGCGCACCGGCACCGCATCCGCGATCTCCGGGACGTGATCATGACCGACATGGTGTCCACGCCGGAGAAGATCCGCCAGCTCGGTGATGAGCTGGCGCACCACTATGACGACAAGGTGTTCTCCCGCTGCACGACCATGGGAGAGATCATCGAGCGTTGCCTGAAGAGACTTCTGGTCAGAAGCCTGCAAAAGCCTTCCCGTTTTCTGACCGGCACCTGAGCCGGTCCTCGCCTAGGGCCAGCGTTTGGCTTGTGTCCGGGCGCCCAGGCTAAAGGTCCTCGCGATGTTGAAGCCCCAGCGGAACTGCCCCTGTCCCCAGTCGCGGGTGGTGTAGGGGATGAACTGGTTTTCCAGGATGGCTGTGGCGTTGGTGAAGTCGATGTGAAAGACATGGCCGCCCGTCTCGATTTCCCAGCCCAGGGAGATCGGCGCGTAAAAAGTGATTCCGTTGGCCGAGAAATAATCCCTGCTGGCTGCAGAGCGGAACGGCATGAAGCCGTCGGCGACGATGGCCATGTGGTGATTGAACTGCCAGCGGAGGCCGAGGCCCAGCGCCAGAAGATTGTCTTCATCCTGAAAGGCGACGGCATTGCGGTGCAGCAGGGTGGGCAGCAGGGCCAGCGAGAAATGTTCGCTGAACTTCCTGGCGAGGATCAACTGGCCCATGAAGCTCCAGCGGTCGCCGCCCTTTTCAAAATGCGCGTCGGAAGATACATCCGGATCCGCCTCGCGGGAAGACACCACGCCGTTGGCAAAGACCGTAATGGCCAGGGGGACCGCGTCATCGGCTGTCTGTTGCAGCAGACGGTATTTGACCTTGCCTTCCCAGAGCTCACTGAGGTTGTTGAAGGGCACCGTTACCTTTCTGAACTCCGGAGAACCCTTCGCACGGCCCAGCCCCACCATCAGGCGGTCGCTGATGCCGTATTCGAAAAATATTTTTATGTCGGTGGAGTTGTCCAGGCCGAAGAAGGTGCTGACCCCGCCAAAGTCACCCGCAATGTCGTCGAACCGGTGGGAGACGTTGAACACCAGGTTGTGCTTGTGCACCGTCTCATTGGACTGGGCATTGACGATGATGGTTGACTTGAAGGTGGTCTGGACCGGACGATGCGGCTCGGTGAGCGCGGTGTCGGGGAAAAGGCTGCTCAGGCTGTCCTGGGCCATCAGGCCTGCGGGGGCCAGGGCGCCTGCCAGGCACAGCAGGGCGGTTTTGCATTGGTTCATGCCGTGGTTTTTGAATGATGAAATCAACCATACCAATCGGCAAAACCCCTGCAGGAGGTTGCCTGCGCTCAGGGAGCCCCGGCGGGCTGGCCCTGCTGGGGGGCATATACGGCCTTCACCTTGACATCGACTACCTCGGCGATGTTTTGGAACAGGAGAGCCGGTATCTTGATCTGATGGTCTGCCAGGCGGACCTTAAAAGCCGACACCGCCGTGAGCTGCCCCTGGCGTACATCCAGAGATCCGCTGGTCTTGTAGTCCTTGCTGACACCGTGTATGGTCAGGGTGCCTGCCACCGTGACCGGGTATACGCCATCGCTGTCGGGAAGGGTGAAGTCCACCAGCTTGCCCTTGAACTCGGCGAAGGGATACTGGTCGCTTTCCATGTAGTCGCTGTTGAAGTGCTGTTGCATGAGGGACTTGTCGAATTCGAAGCTGCGTATGCCCACCTTGAAATAGATCGCTCCTGTCTGCAGGTTGACGGCTGAGACGCCCTTTTGGGTGCGGGCCTCAATGTCCTCGATCGGTGCCGAAGAATAAAAGGATATGTCTGCGCTCTTGCAAAGGTAGATGTGTTGGGCGCTTGCAGTGGCTGTCAGCAGGACACTGGTGATCAGTGTGATGATGATTTTCATGGTCTGTCGCTTAGTGTTCATTTTTCCGGTGCACAATTCTTGATCCATATGTTCAGGGAGTCCCGGATGGCTTCCGGCAGCGGTGCCATGTCCAGCGGCATATCGGCTTGCGCGCCGATCACCCTGTAGATGAACTGGCCTGTATAGGGCCTTACTCCCTGGTATGTCCTGAACTCGCCTGGCGCGAAGGGGCCCCCGTTGTGGCAGTTCGGCGTGCAATAGGTGATCAGCACATGCCGGACGTAACCATCATAGGTTACCGTATCCCCCGGGAATTCAGGGCTGCAAGATCCGTTATTTTTGGCGTTCGGCGACTCGGGCGCCGTCTTGCTGCAACCGGCTCCGGCAGCCAGGCCCAGGACGGTCAGGACAATGATCCATTGGCATCTTGACATGAGCGTTCGGGTGAGGCCGGATGGCCTGCCTCGCTACGGGGAGAGCGGCGGGACATGGGCAGGTCTGCTTCCGGCAGGATATGAGGGTAATCGGCCATGCAGGGGAAAAGGTTGCTTTGCCGCATCGGGCAGGCAGTGCCCTGATGGCGCGGGCGGCGGCCGTCAGCCCGGCCGGGAGGGGCCCGGCCGTCAGCTGACTCCGTCAAACTATTGTTTGGTCATCTGGGTGCGTATTTCGCCACCCTTGTGCGCGTCGGTGTGTATGTTCGCGTACATGTTGCCCGTCATGAAGGCCGTGACCAGGGAGTCGGGCAGGGCGGGGGAGGTGCCGCTCACTTCGCCGGAGGCCTGGGGAGGGAAGCCGGTGACCGGAATGACGACTGGGCCGTTGACGCCCACCGCGCCCTTGTGAAAGTGCATGCCCGTGGCGGGGCCGCTGAGGTTGTTCCAGCTGAACGTATAGGCTACGGTCTTCGTCGCGGGATCGTAGGTGGCGGTGACCGTGCCGGTACCGGAGGTGCTGACCGGCGGGTTCTCTGCATCCCCGCTGAGGGTGCCATAGAACACGACCTTCTTGTTTTTGTCGTCGTCATCCTTTTTGCAGGAGCCCAGCAACAGGGCAAAGGCGGCCGCGCAGCACAGCGTACGGCCCAAGGAAACATGCATCATTGTTTTCATGATCATGGGTTTAAACTGTTTACAATCCGGCCAGCGGCATCTGTGCAAAACGCTGCCATTACCGCCGCCGGTAAAAGGCCATGGGAAGCATCCTGCCGGCCGGCGAGGCCGCCGGGGATGGCTTCTTTCCTTAAAACTCATTTCAGGCCATAGAGCACCCGCAGCTCGATGCCGGCGCTGTACAACTTCACTTTTCCGTAGCCCACGCCGCCCATGGGAATCTTCGCATAGGGGGCGAACTGCAGGGAAAGGTGACGCCAGGACCGATCATATCCCGCGGAGAGGTTGATGATGGAGAAATGGTGCCGGTTCTGATCGCGCATGGCCTTGGTCCATTCTCCCGGAGCG
>CBINPH010000311.1:0-3918 GCA_966252445.1 uncultured Chitinophagaceae bacterium
CTGGGGAGCGCGGCTCATGACGGCGCTCTGCCTGGGACTTACCCTGGGCAGCCTGTACGCCCTGGGTCTGGCCTTAAAAAACTACCTGGGCAGCGGCGACCCCGCGGTGTTCTTTTACCACAGGCTCGTCGCGCCCTTAGGCCAGCATGCGGTCTATTATGCCCTCTATGTGTTCGCCGGCCTGGTCTACCTCAGCGGGGAGCTGCGGCAAGGAAAAAAAAGGGGCTGGCCCTACATGCTCTGGCTGCTGTACTTCCTGCTGCTCATTGTCCTGCTGCGCTCCAAGGCGGTCTATGCGGCGACGCTGCTGTTCGGCGTCTGGCAGTGGCTCGCCATGGGGACGCCGGAGCGCCGCACCCGCCGGCGCTGGGTGGCCGCCCTGCTGACAGGCCTCCTGCTGTCCGCGGCCGTCTTCAGCACTCCCCTGGGACGGCAGTTCCGGCTCCTGGGCCGGACCGATCTCCATCTCCCGCTGGCCAGCCGCTACAACGAAGGGACGTATTTCAACGAAGTGGAGCTGCGGTTGCTGCTCTGGCGTTTCGCGGCCGAGATCCTCCGGGACCCGTCCGCCTGGGCCCTGGGGGTCGGCTCCGGGGAAGCGCAGGCCCTGGTTGACGCCAAGATCAGGGCCTACCGCCTCTATACCGGTCGGCCCGGCACGGATGACCAGGGCTACCTGCACTACAACATGCACAACCAGTATATGGAGACGCTGTTGCGGGCGGGCCTTTGCGGGCTCATCCTGCTGCTGGCGATCCTGGCGGGCGCCTTCCGCGCCGCCCGGCGGGCCCACAGCCCCTGGCTTCCCGCCATCCTGGGCGCATTCGCCCTGGTGGCCTGCAGCGAATCGGTGCTGGAACGCCAGATCGGCATTCTCCCCCTGTTCTTTTTCATCGGGGCCCTCTGGCATTTCAGGGCCTGGGCGCAGCCGCCAGGGCGGCATCCCCTCAAAATTTTTGTGGACGCCCATGTCCTGGACGGCGCCTTCCAGGGCAGCCGCAGCTTCCTGACGGGTCTCTACGGCCTCCCCTGGCCCGGACGTTTTGCCGTCTTTGTGGCCGCCAGGGACCTCGACGCCCTGCGGGAAGCCTTCCCCTGGCTGCCGGAGCAGCAGCTGATCCGTTACCGCTTCCGCCGGCCCCTGCTGCGGCTGGCGCTCGAGATCCCCTGGCTGCTGTGGAAGCACGGCTTCGACTACGCCCATGTCCAGTACATCACCCCGCTTTTCCGGCATAGCCGCTACATCGTCACGATGCACGACGCCCTCTTCCTGGATTACCCCGAGGCGTTCCCGCGGGCCTACCGCCTGCCGCGGCGCTGGTTGTTCGGCCGGAGCCTGCGCCTGGCCGAGCTCATCACCGTCCCTTCGGCCTATGCCGGCGCCCAGCTGCGCCGCCACTACGGTGCCGGGAGCTGCCCCTGGCTGCTCCTGCCCAACGGCCTGGACACTGCCTACGCCAGGCCCGCCCCGGAGGTGGCGGAGGCCGCGGCCAGGGTGCGCGAGCATTATGGCGCCAGCAATTACCTGCTCTGCGTCAGCCGCGTGGAGCCCCGCAAGAACCAGGAACTCCTGCTCCGCGCCTACCTGCGGCTGGCCCTGTACCGGCGGGGCATCGAACTGGTCCTGATCGGCGCCCGCTCGCTGCCGCATCCGGCCCTGGACGAAGGACTGGCCAGCCTGCCCGGCGCCGCCGCCGCCCTGGTGCGCCATGTCCCGCAGGTGCCGGTGGAGGACCTGCGCTGTTTCTACCGGGCGGCGCGGGTCTTCGTGTACCCCTCCAAGGCCGAAGGCTTCGGTATTCCGCCCCTGGAGGCCGCCGCCATGGAGGCCCCGCTGCTTTGCGCCCACACGGGGGCCATGGCCGACTACACCTTTTTGGGCGGGCAGCTGTTCGACCCTGCCGACGAGGACGCCTTCTGCAGCAAGCTGGTCCACATCCTGGACAACCCTCCCCCGGAAGCCGCGCGGGTGGCGCTGGCGCAGTTTGTCCGCAAGCGTTACTGCTGGTCGCGGAGCGCCGCCAGTCTATGGCAATGGCTGGATAGCCAGGGCGGGTCAGGACAAAAAAGCTTATCTTTTCATCACCGGCCGCCCGAGGCAACCCGGGAGACCGGATATCCGATTGGATAACAGTTTAGTCAACGAACACCGCGATATCAGTTGAGTTCACCGAGCCAACAGTTGAACAGCATCCTGCAAGGCTGCCGGCAGGAGCACAGGGAAAGTCAAAAAGCCCTGTATGACCTTTTTTATCCCTTCTCCATGAACATTTGCATGCGCTACGCGCAGCGGGAAGAGGATGCGCTGGAGGTGGCGCAGGACGGATTTCTGAAGATTTTCCGGCACCTCGGTGACTTTGTCAGCCCCCAGGACAGCGAGGCCCTGTACCCGGCTTTCCGGGGATGGCTGAAAAAGATCATGGTGTATACGGCCATCGATCATTACCGTGCCCAGAAAAAACATCCCCAGGGTGAGGACCTGGATCATCTATCCTGGAGGCTGCCCTCGGCGAGCCACCACCCCCTGGACAAACTGGCTTATGAAGAGCTGATCCGCCTGGTGCAAGCGCTCAGCCCGGCCTACCGCACCGTGTTCAACCTGTTTGTCATCGATGGTTTCACCCATGAGGAGATCTCCGGAAAACTGGGGATATCGGTGGGCACTTCCAAATCCAACCTGGCCAAGGCCAGGGAGAATTTGCGCAACATGCTAAAGAAAACCCATGAAGCTTTTTACGCCAAATATGAATGACGAGGAGCTGGACGGCTTGTTCAGGGAAGCAGCCGAGCGCTACTCTGCCGCCGGACAGGGCGCAGAAGGCGCTTCGCGTCAGCAGGCGGCATGGGAACAGCTGGCCCGCAGGCTCGACGAGCCGGAGCAGGCCCCTGTATCGCGCCGGTCCCGCTGGCCCTACCTGCTGCTGGGCCTGCTGCTGCTGGGTCTGGGGACATGGCTGCTTTGGCCGGGCAGGAAAACCACCCTGCCGGAGACCGAATCCGTAACGACGACACCCCGTGGAAAGCCGGCGGCGACGCCCCCTGCGGGGCAGGAAGGCCACGCGCCCCCTGCGGCGCGCACGGCGACATCCCCTGCCGCGCGCGCGGCGGCAACTCCTGGGGTGGCCCCTGCGGCCACCGCGGCAGCGGAGCCGGCAGAACCTTCCGCGGCACACGGGGCGACCCTCCCCGGGGCGGCCTCGCGGCAGGGGGGCCTTCCGCCGACCGTCCGGCAGGCCGACGAAGACCTTACGCTCTACCCACCATTGCATGTGCTGGATAAACGGCCTGTTTATATCGCGGGGATGGCCCTGGAGGATCAGCGCGGAGCGGCGGCCCTTGCGGGCGCGCCCCGTTTGCCGGGTCTTCCGGGCCGGCAGGCCGTCCCCAGCCTTGCCGACACGCTGGACGGTGAAGAAACAGCGTACGAAGAAGAAAATACGCACAAAAAAGCTTTGCCCAGCCCGGCTGCCCATTGGTATTTCGGGCTCCATGCCGGGCCGGACTGGAGCGGCGTGGCCGCCAGGCGCTGGGAACCCGGCATCGGCGGCGGGCTGGACCTGGTTTACCGCCTCAACGGCCGTTGGGCCATCCAGACAGGCCTGTCGGCGGTCAAAAAAATATACAGGGCCATGCCCGGAGATTACCATCCGGCGGACAACGGCTGGCGGCAATATGACGTGAAGCATATCGATGCCAACTGCAGTGTCTGGGACCTGCCGCTCAACCTGCAGTATACCTTGCAAGGCACCGAGCACCACCGCCTTTTCGTGAGCACCGGGCTGTCCTCTTTCTGGATGCACGAGGAGAAATATACCTATTACTACAAGACCCCGGCCGGCGCCCCGGGAGAATGGACCAAGGCCATGCGCGATCAGAACCGGCACCTTATCTCCATCATCAACCTCTCCGCGGGATATG
>CBINPH010000312.1:0-3912 GCA_966252445.1 uncultured Chitinophagaceae bacterium
GTCGATGATGTGGAGGTCGGCGGTCCCATTGTGGACCGCGTATACCAGGTCGCCATCGATGAAGGTGTTGTGGACACCGCCCGTGAGCGTCTCCCAGTACTCGGAGAGTATCCTGGGGTGGGCGGGATCCTGGAGATCGAGTCCGCCATCCAGGGGACCAGCCACCAGATCACCATCCGCAACACGGGGACGCTGAACGGCTATGCCAGGGAGCACCATTCCGGGTTCGGACTGCAGAGCACCCGGCAGCGGCTGGAGCTGCTCTACCGGGACCAGGCATCCTTCCACATCACCGAGGCCGGCGGCGACATGGTCGAGGCCACGGTCAAGATCCCCCTCTGAAGCCCGCTCATCATGGTCCTCACAAAACAACGTCCTGCAAATCTCAACACCCCCATATGAAACGTGTACTGATCATAGACGACGAAAGGCTGGCCCGCAGCGAACTCAAGAAACTGCTCGCTGAGTTTCCCGACATAGAAGTGGTTGGCGAGGCGGTCAACGCCAGGGACGGCCTGGAAAAAATAGAGTCCCTGAGCCCCGATCTGCTCTTCCTGGATATACAGATGCCCGACAAATCGGGCTTCGAGCTCCTGAGCGACCTGGAAAAAACGCCGCAGGTGATCTTTACCACGGCCTATGACGAATACGCCATCAAGGCCTTCGAGTTCAACGCCCTGGATTACCTGCTGAAGCCCGTGGAGCCGGCGCGGCTGGCCGACGCCATCCACAAGCTCCAGCAGGAGGACGTGGAAAAGCAGGCCAGCCAGAACCGCAGCCGCCTGAACCTGGAGGACCAGGTCTTCGTGAAGGACGGGGACCACTGCTGGTTCGTCCGTCTGGGCGAGATCCGCCTCTTCGAGAGCGTGGGCAACTACGCGCGGGTCTATTTCGACGGCAACAAGCCGCTCATCCTCAAGAGCCTCAATGCCCTGGAAGAGCGCCTGGACGAAAAGGTCTTCTTCCGGGCCAACCGCAAGCACATCGTCAACCTGCGCCTCATCGAGAAGATCGACACCTATTTCAACGGAGGCCTGCTGCTGGAACTCAAAGGCGGGGAGAAGATCGAGGTGTCGCGGCGACAGGCCGTCCGTTTCAAGGAAATGATGAGCCTGTGAGCCGGCCCGCCTCCAAACGCCTGCTGGCCACCCTGGTGTTCGGGCTGCTGGGAGCGGCCGCCGCCGCCCAGCATCCGGCGGAGATCATCCTGGAAAAAAACGTGGCCGCCATCGAAAGCGCCCTGGCCGACGACAGCATGGAAGGGCGTCCCCTGTTCGGCGCCGGCGGCGCCAGGGCCGCCCGCTTCATCGAGGCGCAGTTCCGCGGGCTGGGCCTGGATACCCTGCCGGGCAACGACGGCTACCGGCAATCTTTCCCCTTCATCACCGTGCAACCCCTGGATATGGAGGTGCGCCTGGACGGGCAACGGCTCGCCGACAGCCTGGTGATCGGGCGCACGGCCCTCAGCGAGCTGCGCTGGAGGAACGGCGACAGCCTGACCCTGGCGAGCATAGGCCCGCAGAAAAACCTCTTCGCGGCCATGGGCCGCTACCTGCATGCGGAGGGCAACACCCTGGTGCTGGTCGATCCGCATTTCGCCCACGACTTCGCCAGGGCCAGGCGCTCCCTGGGCGGGGAGCACAGCTACCTGCAGGCGCCCTCCAATACGGTCTTCCTCCTGCATGCAGGGACGCCGAAACGCTTTTCCCTGCGGCTGCGCAACCGGGTAAGCCGGCAGGAAGCCCACAACCTGGTCGGGCTGCTGCCGGGCAGATCCCGCCCCGGGGAATACGTGGTCTTCTCCGCCCATTACGATCACCTGGGCACCGGCCAGCCGCGGCAGGGCGACTCGGTGTACAACGGGGCCAACGACGACGCCTCCGGCACCACAGCCGTGATCGAGCTGGCCAGGTATTTCCGGGCGAGGGGCGGGGCGGCGCGCAGCCTGATCTTCGTGGCCTTCACCGGCGAGGAGGAAGGGGGCGACGGCTCCCGCGCGTTTTCGACGCGGCTGGACCCCGACAGCGTGGTCGCCATGTGCAACATCGAAATGATCGGGACGCCTTCGCGCTGGGGGGACAGCTCGGCCTACATCACCGGCTTTGACCAGTCCGACCTGGGCAGGATCCTGCAGAAAAACCTCGAAGGGACGGGCTTCCGCTTCTACCCGGATCCTTATCCGGAACAGCAGCTCTTCTACCGCTCCGACAACGCCACCCTGGCCCGCCTGGGTGTGCCGGCGCATACCCTGTCCACCTCCAAGATGGACAGCGAGCCCTATTACCACACCGTCGATGACGAGATCGGCACTCTGGACATGAAGAACATGACGCAGATCATCCGCGCCATCGCGCTGAGCATGCAGAGCATTGTAGAAGGAAAAGATACGCCCACGCGGGTGCGCCCCGAGGGCCTGCGCTGATGGGCCTACAGGCTGACCGGCGCGGAGTGCACGGCGTCCGCCATTTCTTTGACCACCGCCTCGCCTTTTTCCACGGCGTTCCCCACGACGATGACGTCGGCGCCGGCCTTGCAGTTGCGATAAGCCTTTTCGGGCTCCCGTATGCCTCCGCCCACCACCAGGGGTACGGCGATCTGTTCGGCCACCCGTCGGATCATGGTCTCGGTGACCGGCACCCGGGCACCGCTGCCGGCGTCCATATAGATCAGCCGGTGACCCAGCATCTCTCCGGCCATGGCCGTGCACAGGGCAATATCTTCCTTGTCCGCGGGAATGGGGGCGGCATTGCTGATATAGGACACGGTGGTCGGGGCGCCGCCGTCGATGACCATATAGCCCGTCGGGATGACCTCCCGCTTTGCTTGACGGCGGGGGCGGAGATCACATGCTGGCCGATGAGCAGGTCCGCATTGCGGCCGCTGATCAGGGACAGGTAAAGCAGGGCGTCGGCGTGTCGGGACAGCTGGGTAGGATTCCCGGGGAAGAGCACTACGGGTATATCACACTCTTTTTTAATGTGTAGTATGCACTCATCCAGGTTGTCGGTCAGCACCAGACTGCCCCCCAGGAAAAAGAAGTCTACCCTGGCCTCCACGGATTGCCGGATCAACAGATCGAGCTGCTGGATTGTTACCTTATCGGGGTCGATGAGTACAGCAAAAGACCGTTTGCGGGCGGCTTTTCGCTGGACAAGCGACGAATACACTGGATTTGACATAGCCGGTATGGTTACCCTTCTCCACAAAACTAGGCTTTTTTGGGATTATAGAACGCTAAACCCGCGCCGGCCGTGAACCCGTTCAAAAACAAGGCGGTTTATGCACAGGCTGTGGAAAATTTAATACCCTGACCGCCTCCCTAAAAATCTATTTTCGTAGGCCCGCGGGGATTTTTTTGACATACGGAAATTACTCTTTTTTCAATCCATAATACAAGCAGGCATGACTAACCAACCTAAGGCCACAGGGCTTCGCTTCTCCCGCCACTTTACCCGTGACGGCGTCAATCCTTTCGACATGTTCGAGTACGATCTCCGGACTTCGGTGATCCGGAACCCGGGCGGCGATGTGGTGTTCGAAATGAAAGATGTGGAAGTCCCCAAAGGCTGGTCGCAGATAGCCACCGATATCCTGGCCCAGAAATATTTCCGGAAGGCCGGAGTACCCCAGCCGGACGGCAGCACGGGGCGTGAGACATCGATCAAGCAGGTGGCCCATCGCCTGGCTCACTGCTGGAAAATATGGGGGGAGCGCTACGGGTATTTTGCCTCCGAAGCCGACGCCGGGGTCTTTTATGACGAGCTGGTCTACTGCATCCTCAACCAGGCCTGCGTGCCTCTGGAGTTCACCACCGACGGCCTGCACGAGATCACCACCGCGCTCATCGGCTACCCGCCGCGCTGGACGCTCTACCTGCAAAGCTACCTCATGGGCGGCTGCTATTATTTCTTC
>CBINPH010000313.1:0-3891 GCA_966252445.1 uncultured Chitinophagaceae bacterium
AGCCGGTCACCCGGTCCTCCGAACGGGTCAGGATGACGGTGGGGCGGTAATGCCTCTCCATCACCCGGGAGGCCACGATCCCCGCCACGCCCTTGTGCCATCCGGGCTGGTAGAGCACCGTCGTCCGCCGCCCAGCCGGCTGGCCCTCGAGCAGGGCCAGGGCTTCCCGGGTCATCAGGCCCTCGGCCTCGCGGCGCGCGGCGTTGGCCTGCCGCAGGGCCTCCGCCAGGGGGGCCGCCGCAGCCGGGTCCCGCGCGCTCAGCAGATCCAGCGCCCGGCGGGCGTCGCCCATCCGCCCCGCGGCATTGACCTGGGGGGCCACCCCGTATACCAGGTCCTCCAGGCGCCAGCCGCCTTTGCCCCGCTCCGCCAGCAGCGCCGCCAGCCCCGGGGAGGCCTGTTCGTTCAGGCGCTGCAGCCCGTGGTAGGCCAGCACCCGGTTCTCCCCGCGCAGGGGTACGATGTCGGCCGCAGTGGCCGTGGCCACCAGGTCCAGGTAGGGCGCCCGGGCATCGGCGGGCTCCCCCCAGTGCTCCGCCAGGGCGCAGAGCAGCTTGAAGCCCACCCCGCAGCCGCAGAGGTCCTTGCAGGGGTAGCCGCAGCCCGGCTGCCGGGGGTTGAGGATGGCCAGGGCCTGCGGAAGCTCCCGGTCCGGGAGATGGTGGTCACAGATGATGCAGGCCAGGCCGCGGGAGGAGGCATAGGCCACCTGGCTGAGGGCGCGTATGCCGCAGTCCAGGGCCAGCAGGACCTTGCAGCCGCTGCCCAGGGCATGGTCAATGCCCTGCAGGGAGAGTCCGTAGCCCTCCCGGTAGCGGTCGGGCAGATAGGTCTCCACCGCCAGGCCACGGTCCCGGAGGAACGAAGCCATCATGGCCACCGCCGCCGTGCCGTCGACGTCGTAATCCCCGTAGACGAGCACCCGCTCCCCGCGGCGCCGCGCCTGGTCCAGCCGCTCCACTGCCGCCCGCATGCCTTTCATCGCCCAGGGGTCGTGCAGGTGGTCCAGGGAGGGGCGGAAAAAGTGCCGGGCCTCCTCGAAGCTGCGGATGCCGCGCTGTGCCAGCAGCCGCCCATACAGGGGCCGTATCCCCAGGGCATCGGCGAGGGCCGCCGCCAGGGCTTCGTCGGCATCCTGCAGGACCCATCGTTTGACCGATGCAACGGCGTCGGGCATACGGCTCAGTATTTTCTTTCGGTGGTGAAGCGCACGAGCCGTTCCAGCCCGTCGCGGATATCGGATGCAGGGAAGGTATGCAGGATCTCGAAGGCTTCCCGCTGGTAGTTCATCATCATTTCTTCGGCATACCGGATACCGCCGTGGCTGACCACTTCGGCGATCACCTCCGCCACCTTCTTCTTGTCCCGGCCGTGGTTCTTCACGATATAGATCAGCCGCCGCCTCACGGTGGCGTCCGCATGCGCCAGGGTATAGATCAGGGGCAGAGTCATCTTCTTCTCGCGGATATCGATGCCCGTAGGCTTGCCGACGTTGTGGCTGCCGTAATCAAACAGGTCGTCCTTGATCTGGAAGGCTATACCGACCTTTTCCCCGAACAGGCGCAGCCGTTCGGTCATCTCCCGGTCCTCGTTCACCGAGCATGCGCCGGCGGCGCATGCCGACGCGAGCAGGGAAGCGGTCTTGCGGCGGATGATGTCGAAATAGATATCCTCCCGGATGTCGAGGCGCCGTGTTTTTTCGATCTGCAGCAGCTCGCCCTCGCTCATTTCCTTGACGGCCGTGGACAGGATCTGCAGGATGTCGTGGTCGCCGTTATCCAGGGAGAGCAGCAGCCCCTTGGACAGCAGATAGTCGCCGACGAGCACGGCGATCTTGTTCTTCCACATGGCGTTGATGGAAAAAAAACCGCGGCGTTCCAGGGCATCGTCAACGACATCGTCATGCACCAGCGTGGCGGTATGCAGGAGCTCCACCAGGGCGGCGGCCCGGTAGGTCTTTTCCACTACGGGGCCCGCCAGCCGGGCGGACAGGAAAACGAACATGGGCCGTATCTGCTTCCCCTTGCGCTTGACAATGTAGTGCATGATCCGGTCCAGGAGGGGGACGTTGCTCTTCACGGCGGAAGCAAACTTGGACTCGAAAGCTTCCAACTCGTGTCTGATCAGCGCCTTGATATCATCCATGCCATGGGGGTTGTCCGCATTTTCTGCTTCGGGTTGCTAAGGTAGTTTTTTTGGATTAATTGCCGAAAGGGGGGGAAATCGGGGAACCTTATTCAATTTTGGAATTATTTTTGTGGTACAGGGTATGCTGTGTGGATATAACAGGGAACCCTATCTGCGAATGGCAACTTGATTTTTTGAAGGAATCAAATAAAATTTGTATTTTCATATTCAATATTTATCTTTGCTCACTGAAAAAACGCTGAATATGAGTTTTTTAAACCGTTATACCAAAATAACATTTATTATGGCAAGCAAAAAGTACCTATTTCTAACGGGCTTATTTAGTCTGTTAGCGTTGTCCAATGTATTTGGGCAAAGCACTTCCCTTACCGGAAGTCACGACTATCTGGATACTGCGTACATTCCTTCTTCCCGGAGCGCACAGCAACAGAGTTTCATGAATAATGAATCCATCTACCCTGCTAAGCCCCGTGATATGTGGGAGCTGGGTGTGCATGGCGGTTATTACATGGAATTCAGCGACGTTTTCGCACAGCCCGGCTTCGGCGTGGGTCTGTCTCTGCGAAAGGCCCTGGGTTATACCTTCTCCCTGCGGGGCGGGTTGATGTACGGACAGGCCAAAGGCATCGGCTACCAGGCCTATACGATCGGTAACCTGGCGCCGGCTGCACGCACGGCCTATCAGAATGCCGGCCTCACGGCGTTCTATCCGGCTTACAAGATGACCTCTTTCACCGGATCCCTGGACCTGATCGCTTCCCTGAACAACATCATGTTCCACAAGACGGCCCCCAAGGTGAACTGGTATGTGCTGGCTGGTTATTCCGCCCTGGTCTTCAAGACCAAGATGGACGCGTTGAACGGCAATTCGGCGTACAACTTCGGTAACCTGAGCGGCAAGCGCAAGGACATCATCAAGACCCTGAAGGACGGCCTGGATGGCGACTATGAAACCTATGCCAACGTCAACCACCGCACCCAGAACAACAACGAACCCGAAAAAGGCCCCTGGCTGCGCCACAGCCTCGACGCCGGTGCCGGTGTGGAATTCAAGGTTTCCAAGCATTTCAATATCGGTATCGAGCAGAAATTCACCCTGCCCTTCGACGATCAGATCGACGGTGTCTACACCGGCGGCAGCAACGACAAGGATGTTATTTCCTATTCCAGCGTTCGCCTGAACTTCAACCTGGGCAAGGATGCCAACCACGTAGAGCCCTTGTGGTGGATGAACCCGCTGGACTATGCATACAGCGAGCTGAACGCCCCCCGTCACATGAAGCTGCCGACCCCCGTGCTGCCTGATGCCGATGGCGACGGTGTAACCGACCAGTTCGACCAGGATCCCAATACGCCTGCCGGCACCGCAGTGGATGTACACGGCAAGCCCCTGGATACGGATGGCGACGGCGTACCTGACTACAAAGACAAGCAGCTCATCACCCCGACCTATTGTCAGCCTGTGGATGCCGACGGCGTAGGCAAGTGCCCCTGCCCCGACTCCTCCTGCTTCGAAGGGATGATGAAGGCAACCTGCGACCTGGGCTACCTGCCCTCGATCACCTTCAAGGGCCGTTCGGTAACCATTCCCACCGACCAGCAGGCCCTGCTGAGCGATGTGGCCAACAGGATGCGCCAGAGCCCCGAATGCCGCGTAGTAGTGACCGGCCACGCCGAAGCTTCCAAGTCCAGCGAGCAGCTGTCCTGGGATCGCGTGAACGCCGTGATCAACTACCTCTCCGA
>CBINPH010000314.1:0-3887 GCA_966252445.1 uncultured Chitinophagaceae bacterium
AGCCTGGCGTCATCATGCCCGCGAACGAGCGAGAACCGAACATACCACCAAACCGTCCTTCTTCATCACTGAAAGCGCCACGAGCCCTACAGGTTTGTCAGAAAATGATACACATAGCCCGACAGGTTTACCAGTTTGCCGACAACAAATTCCAGCGCATAGCCCACCACGGGCAAAGACACATAGAGCAGAATCCGCCGTGGCAACAAGCCTTGCGTGTGCCTGGTCAGATATGTATAGGCGAGGACAATTTGGTCTCTATATGCCCAAAGGACCAGACCGGTCAACAGCAGGTAATAGCTTATCCGAAATCCAAATTGCGTCGCCATGATACCCTCCATGAAAGAAAGGTCCCAAATTAAAATGTTTACCCAAATGGGAATGGCCATCAACGCTCCGATGACGGCCGTTCGATTGATCATCAAAAGCAAGGCTGTGGTGATCTGAGCGATGGCGACGAAAGATTTAAAAGGTTGATGGTCCGCCAGGAACCATGACAACTGGAACAAGTTGGCATCCTTAACGTGCGCCGCCAACAAATCCGGGTTTGTGTAAAACTGATACCCCATCAATTTAGCCATGCTGTATAAGAGGAGAATGATCGCCAGCCAATATCTGGCCATCAAAACAAGATACTCCCATACCCGGCCTTTGGATATTTTTTTCATGCGAGCGCTTTGGAACGAACAAGTGGCCATCCGCGAGAGGCCGTCGCCATAACGGCCGGCAGATCGGTGGCGTTGGAGTAAGATACAAAAAAATCCGGCATGAATGCCGGTGGATGAGAAGGGCGTGGATCCGGGCAGACAGCGCATTTGTACATGAGACTGCCGTTCACGGGCCGTGCGGTTCCCCTCATGCAGGATAATCATTATAGAAGACCATCACCCGGGGATTGGGGGCCTCCCTAGAAAAATTGTTCAGCCGAGCCGGAAAATAAATTCTTCTATGTCCATCTGCCGGGCATGGGCAAAGCCCTTGTCCTGGCCTATTTTAACAAAGCCGCATTTCTCCAAAACCCGCTGTGAGCCGAAATTGTCAAAAGCGGTCCGCCCGAAGATGGGCCTCGCCTTCTCGCGGGCCAAAAATATCTTCAGCGCCGCAGAGGCAATGCCCTGGCCCCAGACTTTCCTGTCGATCCAATAGGTGATTTCTGCCTGGCCCTGCAGCTCGAACTTGGAAATACTCCCTACGATCACATGTTCCACCATGATGGTCTGCATGTTGATGGTCGGGTCATCCAGGAAAGCTGCATATTTTTTCAGGTATGCCGGTTTATCGGTCGGGTCTTTGGCCGTAAATGCGGCCAGGTAATTCGCTTCCTGGTCAAGCTGAAACGCAAAAAAAACTGGCAAATCGCTCAGTACACTGCGCCGCAAAACTATATTCCTGCCTGCTGTCATGACGATGAATTATATGCTTCCTGGGCTGTCGGTGATCTCCGCCTGCCTATACGAGAAAGCCTCAACAACCACCGCGAACGGCATGCTGCTTCCGCTATGCATCGTCCCGGACAAGAACCGCGTAAAGCGGCTTTGCAGCTACCGCCAGGTTTTATCAGCTTCAGGCCGGCGGGGGCAGCCGGATCAGGCCGACCAGACGGCCAACTCGTTGCCTCCGGGGTCCTTAAAATGGAAACGCCGCCCGCCGGGGAAGGCATAAGGTTCCTTCAGAATGGGCGCGCCGGCCCGGCGCACGGCTTCCAGGGTAGCCTCCAGGTCCCCGGAATAGAGCACGGTGAGCGGCCCTCCCGGCCTGGCGTCGCCGCGGGCAAAGCCGCCGCTCAGCCCGCTGTCCGCAAAGCTGACATAGTCGGGGCCATAATCGGTGAAAGCCCAGCCGAAGACCGTACGGTAAAACTTCTTGACGGCTTCCAGGTCGGGGGCCGTAAATTCCAGGTAATCGATACCGTGATGGCGGTGTGCATCAGTCATACAATATTTTTGATTATGAGAAGGCAAGTACTAAAAGGGGTATCCGGGCTTAGGAGAGGTCCGGGCTTTTTTTTGCCCCGCCGCCGGGCAGGGCAAAGATCTGCGGCGATACCAGGCAGCGGACCCATGCCCGCGCCATGACACGGATGGTTCGCGCCGGGATACGGCAAGCCATGGACAGCCAGGGTTGATAACCGGAGCCCAGGCGACCCGTCGCGGGAGGGATAAGGGCGGCCATGTTCATGGGCGTAGGCGTGACAGGTCCACCCCCAGCCGGCGGAAGCCCCGCTCCCCTTCCGCCGTGATGGTAAAATGCTTATCGCCGGAATCTTGCCGGGCGATCCATCCCTTGTCGATGAAAGCCTCCATCAGCAAGCTGCCTAACTGGCCGCCCAGGTGGCTGTAGCAAGTCTTGGCAGGAAGGGGAGCAGGATTTTCCTTGGTACTTTTCATGTGGTGTTGTTTACTAACCATGCAAATATCCTTATCCCTGGTGACAACCCTGTGTCAGGAGCCCCCGGGACGGGACGGCTTTTTCCTTTTGGGAGGCCCCTGCCCGGCATAATGACGATGCAGCTCCTCCGCAAGCCCTGCCATCTTCGCGACGAGTTCCGCCGGTTCCAGCACCGTCACGCCGGTCCCCCAGGTCAGCAGCCAGCGCGCAAAAGGCTCCTGTGATTCCAGGAGAAAGACCATCTCCAGGCTGCCGTCCTCCTGCGCAGTTTCGCTTACCCAGCCCCTCCTGTATTTCTCCTCGCCCACGTAGCGCTGCACGTCCGCGGCGAATCGCACGACGGCTTTTTCCCCTTGTCCCTGTTGCGCATAGCGGCGCACGAATTGCTCCAGTGTATGCTCCGCATCCGGCGGCAGCTGCTCCCCGCTCAAACGGTACTCGCTGACCCGGTCCAGGCGAAAGCTGCGGTAGTCGTTGCGCAGCCGGCACCACCCGGCCAAATACCAGGCGCTGCCCATCTGCAGCAGGCCCAGCGGCTCCACCTCCCGCCGGTTGGTATCGCCGCGCTGCGGCGAGAAATAGGTGAGCTCCACCACCTGCCGGTGGCATAAGGCTTCCTCCAGAAAATGAAAAAGCTGGTCATATTGGGGCGGCAGCGGCTGCACGGGATAGGCATAGACGGCCAGTTTGCCGTCCAGGGCGTCCACGTAATCCTTGTCGGCACTGCGCAGCACAGCGCGGATCTTTTCCATCGCGGCGCCGTAGTCCCTGCGCAGGCGGGCGCTGTTCTGTTTGCGCATGAGCTTTTCTCCCGTGAGCAGGGCCACCGCTTCCTCCCGGCTGAACATCACCGGCGGCAGGCGGTACCCTTCCATCATGGAATAACCCCGGCCCGCCTCCGAGAGCACGGGCACGCCGGCCTGCTGCAGGGCCCGGATATCCCGGTATACGGTGCGGGTGCTGATGGCATAGCGCTGGGCCAGCTCTTCGGCGGTCTTCCATCGGCCGCTTTGCAGCGACGTAAGCAGGGCCGCCAGGCGATCAAGGCGTTGCATGCAAAATTTTCGTCAAAAGTAGGGTATATCGCCCGCGTGGCAGATAGCGGCCGGCGGCCGCACGGGGCATGATGTCCTCCGGCGCAGCCGGCAGGTGCGGCGGGGTGGCTTCAGTTTACGATCTTGTTGGCGCAGCTGCTGCTGGCAAAGGCATCCGGCTTGGCCTTGAAAGCGAAGCCCATGCCCAGGATATAACCCATCGCCTCCCGCAACGCTTCGTTGCTTTTGAAATGCGGGTTCGTGTTGATGTCCGCATGCACCTCCATGTCTACATCGTATTCCGTAAACAGGTCGCAGAGCTCATAGGCGATCTCGATGTAGCCCAGGGTGATGCGGCGGTTGTCGTCGAGCGGGGTGGGCGCGGTGTCGGCGTGGGCGCGCGGAAGCAGGACCAGGGAGGCCAGCACCAGGGCGGCGGGGGCCCAGGTGGACACTCTACGGCGA
>CBINPH010000315.1:0-3868 GCA_966252445.1 uncultured Chitinophagaceae bacterium
GCACACGCCGCCGACCCGCGGAGCGACCGGAGCGCCCTGGCGGCGCTTCGCACCAGCGACGCCCCGTACTGGGGGGCCGTGGAATGGCTGTACAGCGGACGCCCGGCCAGCGGTTGGTATGCCGCGCTGCGGCACACCCTTCGGGTGCCCCGCCTGCGCTACCTCTGGATATAGAACTGGTCGGGCATCCGCGACAACCCGGCCGCCATCGCCGCGATAGCACGGGCGCTCCGGCGGTGAAGAGTTCCGCGCAGGCTTGAACGTGGTAAATGCATGCACATGAAAAACCGCCATCTCGCATCCTCGGCCGTCCATGGACTCAGCTTCCTGCTGACGCTGTTTGTCCTCGGGACCGCTGCCTGTCACCGTGCCCACCGGGGCATGGCGCCGGCCACGCTGCGCGAAGCCTTTCTGCATCCTCCGGATTCGGCGAGGCCCGGCGTATACTGGTATTTCATGGATGGGCAGATGTCCCGGGAAGGGATCACCCGCGACCTGGAATCCATGCGGGCGGCCGGTATTGGCAAGGTCGTGTTCCTCGAGGTGAATGTGGGGGTGCCTCGGGGGCCGGTGGATTTTCTGGGGCCGCAGTGGCTCGACTTGTTCGCCCATGCCGTCCGCGAGGCCCGGCGTCTGGGCATCCAGATCACCCTGGGCATAGGCCCGGGCTGGACAGGCAGCGGAGGGCCCTGGGTCCCGCTGTCCGAATCCATGCAGCACCTGGTGGCCTCCACGCTTCGCATCGGCGAAGACCGCGGCGGGGATACCCTCTTCCAATTACCCCTTCCCCCGCCCAAAGCCCCTTACTTCGGGGAAGGCAGCTTCAGCCCGGCGCTGAAGGAACAATGGAAAGACTATTACAGGGACGTGGCCGTGCTGGCATTCCCCACGCCGCCGGACGGCGACCGCCTGGCCGGCGTGGATGAAAAAGCCCTATATTACCGGGCCCCGTTTACCTCCGTGCCCGGCGTCCCGCCCTTCCTGCCCGATACTGCAGCCCTGGACACGGCCGCCCGGGGCGTGACCCCAAGCGAGGTCATCGACCTGACGGAACGTATGGCCGCCGACGGGACCCTGGCCTGGGATCCGCCACCGGGCAGCTGGACCATCCTCCGCTTTGTCAGCCGCAACAATGGAGCCCTGACGCGGCCGGCGCCGGTGCCCGGCCTGGGTTTCGAAAGCGACAAGTTCGACACGGCTGCCCTGGCCCATCATCTAAAGGCCTATATAGGAAAGATCCTCCAGGCTACCGGCCTTCCTTCCAAAGATGATTCGGGGGGGCTGTCCATGCTGCACATGGACAGCTGGGAGATGGGCGCTCAAAACTGGAGCAGCGGTTTCCGGGAGGCTTTCAGGGCCCGCCGCGGCTATGATCCCTTGCCGTATTATCCCGTCTATGCGGGTGTCATGGTCGGAAGCCGCGCCCTCAGTGAACGCTTTCTGTGGGATCTCCGCCTCACTGCCCAGGAACTGGTGCTGGAGCGTCATGCCCGCTATGTCAAAGCGTATGCCCACCAGCTGGGACTGGGCTTGTCCATAGAGCCATACGACATGAACCCTACTGCCGACCTGGCCCTGGGCTCCGTGGCCGACATACCCATGGGAGAGTTTTGGAGCAAGAGCTATGGCTTTGCGTCGGCCTTCAGCTGCATCGAGGCCACCTCCATCGCCCATGTGCAGGGCATTGCCCGGGTGCAGGCCGAGGCCTTTACCGCAGACGGCCATGAAGCCTGGAAGCAATATCCCGGCTCCATGAAGGACCAGGGCGACTGGGCCTTTGCCGCAGGCATCAACCAGTTTTTTTACCACACGTTCCAGCACAAGCCCTGGGCGGATTCTGTTCGTCCGGGCATGACGATGGGCCCCTACGGCGTGCACTGGGACAGGAAGCAGACCTGGTGGCCCCTGGTAGCCGCTTATCACCGGTATGTCGCCCGCTGCCAGCTCATGCTGCGGCAGGGAAGCAGCGTCGCCGACATCCTTTACCTGACCCCGGAAGGGGCGCCCCAGGTATTCCAGCCCCCTCCCTCCGCGCTCAGCGGCGATGCCTTCATGCCCGACCGGCGGGGGCACAATTTCGATGGTGTTGATCCGGGACAGTTGTATGCGGCTTCGGTGCGCAACCACCGCATCGAGTTTCCCGGCGGCGCCTCCTACCGGGTGCTGGTCCTGCCCCGGCGCATGAGCATGACGCCTGCCCTGCTGAAAAAAATCGGCGAGCTGGTGGAGGACGGTGCCCAGGTCGTCGGCGATCCGCCCAGGTGTTCGCCCAGCCTCAGCGGGTATCCGGGCTGCGACCTGGAGGTGGCGCGGCTGGCGGCCAAGATCTGGGGAGATACCGCCGTCCCGGCGGAAGCCGGCAGCCATGCCTACGGGCGGGGCCGCGTGTTCCGGGGCGGGGCTTTGTCGGCGCGGGACGGGCAAAGCCTCTATCCGGCTTATGGGCCGGTGGCCGCCCTCCTGGAGGCCGGGGATTGTCCGGAGGACTTCAGCACGGCAGCGCCGCTGCGGTATACGCACCGTACGGAGGGCCGCCGCGAGATATACTTCGTCTCCAACCGCACGGACAGCCTTTTTGAAACGCCCTGCACCTTCCGGGTATCGCGGTGGATGCCTGCCCTTTGGGATCCCCTGACGGGGAAGGTGAGGTCCCTGCCTGTCTTTGCCAGGGACAGCGGCCGCACCACCATACCCTTGCGGTTCGAACCGTTCCAGAGCTATTTTATTGTCTTCGAGGAGGACACCCTGCCTGCCGAAGGACCGACGAATTTTCCCTATGGCATCCCGGTGGATACCCTGCAGGGCCCTTGGCAGTTGACTTTTGATCCCCGGGGGGGAGGGCCGGCGAAAGCCCTTTTTCCGGTCTTGTCGGACTGGACCACCAGCCAGGACCCCGGCATTAAATATTACGCCGGCGTGGCCACCTACCGCAAGACCTTTGACCTGTCCTCCCTGGATACAGGCACTGCCCGCTTCTGGCTTAATCTGGGCCCGGTCCATGACCTGGCGCGCATACGCCTCAACGGCAAGTCGCTCGGCGTCCTGTGGACCGCACCGTGGCAGGTGGAAGTAACCGGCCAGCTCCGCCCTCAGGGCAACCATCTGGAGATCGATGTGGCCAACCGTTGGCCCAACAGGCTCATCGGTGATGCACGGTTGCGGGAAACGGCCCCGGCGGAGAAGCACGTACCCGCCTGGGTGCTGGGCAGGGGGCCGCGGACAGGCCCGGGCTTTACCTATACCACCTATCCGTATTATCATGCGCAGGATACGTTGCTGCCCTCCGGCCTGCTGGGCCCGGTGACCCTCATCCGGGTGTCCGGCACCCTCCCCTGAGGGGCCGGTGGCCGTCTGGGGCCATGACTTTGCATTTGTAGGGGGCAAGGACTATTTTGAGGGGCAAAAGACCAGGCTGATGAAGCTCATTTTTATCCTCTGCTTGCTGGCAGGGGGCGTGGGCGCTGGCCATGCCCAGTCTCCGGCGCCACGGGCCGTCGACAGCTATTTCCCTCCGCCCGATTCGCTGGGCGGCTGGCGGACACTGACCGGGGCCGGGGAGATACGCCGGCAGGCAGGCATGGATAAGGCCCTGCTGGACAGCGCTTTTGCTTTCGTCCGGGGAACTACGGCGAACGGAGGCCTGCTGGTGCTGCGCCACGGTTACCTGGTCTACGAGCGGTATTTTGGGAAAGGGCAGCGGGAGGCCACGCCCAACCTGGGCTCCTGCGGCAAGCCCTTTACCAGCATGGCTGTGGGCATCCTGATGCATGAACATCCGGAGTGGTTTCCCCAGGGCCTGGACCAGAAAATATTCACCCCTGCTTATCTGCCCGCTGAAGCTTTTCCCCTGCCGGACCCGCGCATGGCG
>CBINPH010000316.1:0-3853 GCA_966252445.1 uncultured Chitinophagaceae bacterium
GCTGCAGGCCGGCGACCCCCGGCCGTTCCGCGCTCCCTTCGCGGAGAGCTACCCTGCGGACTTCATCGCCGAAGGCGTGGACCAGACCCGCGGCTGGTTCTATACCCTCCATGCCATCGCCACCCTGCTCTTCGACTCGGTGGCCTACCGCACCGTGGTCTCCAACGGTCTGGTGCTGGACCGCGACGGCAACAAGATGAGCAAGAGCCAGGGCAACGTGGTGGATCCCTTCGCCGTCCTGGAACGCTACGGCGCCGATGCCACGCGCTGGTACCTGATCACCAACGCCGCCCCCTGGGACAGCCTGCGCTTTGACGAGGAAGGCATCGTGGAATCACAGCGCAAGCTCTTCAACACCCTGTACAACACCTACACCTTTTTCGCCACCTACGCCAACCTGGACGGGTTTGCCTTCCGCGAAGCCTACCTGCCCCTGCAGGAGCGGCCCGAAATAGACCGCTGGATCCTGTCCCTGCTCCACAGCCTGGTGCAGCAGGTGCGCGCCAGCCTGGACGACTATGACCCCACGCGGGCCGGCCGGGCCGTGCAGGACTTCGTGGACGAGCAGCTCAGCAACTGGTATGTGCGCCTGTGCCGCCGCCGTTTCTGGAAGGGGGAATACGGGCAGGATAAGATCTCCGCCTACCAGACCCTCTACGAGTGCCTGGAGACGGTCACCCGCCTCATGGCCCCCGTGTCGCCCTTCTTCAGCGACTGGCTCTTCCGCAACCTCAACGGGGTGACCGGCCGCCTGCCGGAGACCTCGGTGCACCATACGGATTTCCCCGCCGTGGCCGAAGCAGCCATAGACCAGGCCCTGGAAGAGCGCATGCAGCTGGCCCAGGACATCTCTTCCCTGGCCCTGTCCCTGCGCAAGAAGGTGGGCATCAAGGTGCGGCAGCCCCTGGAAAAGCTGCTCATCCCCGTCTTCGACGACCACATGCGCGACCAGATCGCCGCCGTGGCCGATCTCATCCGGAGCGAGATCAATGTCAAGGAGCTTCGCTTCCTCTCCGACACCGAGGGTTTTATCCGCAAGCGCATCCGCCCCGACTTCAAGAAGCTGGGCCAGAAGCTGGGCCCGAAAATGAAGGCCGCCTCGGCCGCCATCGCCGCGTTCTCCCAGCATGAGATCGCCGAGCTGGAGCGGCTGGGCCATGCCGAGCTCGTCCTGGACGGCGAGCCGCTGCGCATCAGCCGGGATGAGGTGGAGATCAGCCCCGAGGACATCCCGGGCTGGTCCGTGGCCGGCAAGGGCCCCCTGACCGTAGCCCTGGACCTGAGCATCAGCCCCGAGCTGCGCAGTGAGGGTTATGCCCGCGAGCTGGTCAACCGCATCCAGCGCATCCGCAAGGACAGGGGCCTGGAGCTGACCGACCGCATCGCTGTCAGGCTGACGGAAAACGAGGAGCTCAGGTCAGCTATAATGAATTATAATAATTATATTTGCACCGAAATTTTGGCAGATAATCTGGTTTTGGTGCCTCAATTGCAGGATGGGACTGAGATTGAGGTAAACGAGACCAGATTGCATGTATTGGTGGACAAAAAAAGCTGATCCTATGCCAACAACGAAGAAAAGCCGCAGCACCAAGACCCCGGCTGCTCCCAAAAAGCAGGCCCCCAAGGCCAAAGCTACGGCCAAGAAGGCTGGTGCCGGCTCCAAGCCGGCGGCGAAGGCAAAGGTGATAACCAGCAAGACGGCCCCTGCCAGGAAGACGGCCGCCAAGGCCCCGGCACCCAAGAAAGCCGCCCCCAAGACTACTGCAAAAACGTCAGCAAAAACGACAGCGAAAAAGAGTGTAAAAAAGAGCCCTGTGACGAGTACCAAGACGAAAACGACGAAGCCCGCCCCGAAAAAGGCGGCTGCCGATACCAAGCCCAAAGCCAAGAAGGCTGAGGAGACGAAGAAAAAGAGCCCGGCGCCGAAAGCCAAGGCTCCAGTTGCGAAGAAGGCCGCCCCCAAGCCGGCGCCCGAAAAGAGCAGCCCCAAGGGCGCAGCCCAGCCTGCCCCGAAGGCCGCCCCCAAGAGCCCGGCCAAGGAGACCGCAGCGCCCAAGCCCGCAGCCAAAAAAGCGGCTGCCGTCAGCTCCCGCTACATTTACCGCCCGGAGCCCTCCGTGCTGGACGTGCCCGATGACAACAGTCCCCGCAAGCGCTACAGCGACTCGGAGCTGCAGGAGTTCAAGGACCTGATCCTGAGAAAGCTGGAATCCGCCCGCAAGGAGCTCGTATATCTGCAGGGGCTGATCACCCGCAAGGATGAGGCCGGCACCGACGATACGGAGAACAAGTATATGAGCATGGAGGACGGCAGCGGCACCATGGAGCGTGAGCAGCTCAGCCAGCTGGCCAGCCGCCAGATCCAGTATATCGATCACCTGGAAAAGGCCCTGGTGCGCATCGAGAACAAGACCTACGGCATCTGCCGGGTCACGGGCAAGCTGATCGACAAGGCCCGGTTGCGCGCCGTGCCGCATGCGACGCTGAGCATTGAGGCGAAGCAAAAGATGGTCAAGTAGCCGTACCCGTTAATTTTCTGGCGTCCCCCGCCCCGGCTGCCGGAGCGGGGGATGTTTATTAGGCCATAAACAAATCAGGCACCATGGACAGCAATGGAAAGACGGCCCTGTTGCGGGGCTGGACGGTGATGAGGATGCTGCGCCTGCTGGCCGGCAGCTGGTTCATCTATGTGGGATGGCGTGACGGCGAATGGATATATGCCGCTGCCGGTGCTTTCTTTGTCCTGCAGGGCCTTTTCCGCTGGGGCTGCGCCTCCTGCAGGGACGGGGCCTGCGCCGTTCCCCGGCCGACGTCGACGGGAAGAACGCCTCCCGCCCCTGAACCCTAAGCAGACCTCCTTTCAGCGCGGCGCCGATGCCGGACCCTGCCGGACCTGCTTCATCACCTGCTCCACCATACGGTCACAATAAATCAGGTTGAACTCATAGATGTCCTCCGGCGTGTATATGCCGCGGATCTCCCGGCGAAGCATGCCCTTGGCCCGGTTCAGCCTGACCTTGACATTGGTCTCGCTGATGCCGAGGATCCCGGCCGTCTCGGCGACGCTGAGCCCGTTGAGCTCGCGCAGGGTGAAGACACTGGCGTAGATCTCCGGCAACTTCTCCAGCGCCGTTTCAATGACATGGCCCAGCTCGCGGGAGGCTATGGCGCGTTCGGTATGGTTGTTCGTGGCCGGCATCTGCTGTGGTGTTTCGGTGAACCCGCCGGGAGACAAGGGCGGGCGATGTTCCGCGCGCAACCGCTTCTGGTGGCAGGCGTGGTACATGATCCTGCAAAGCCAGGTCTTGAAAGAGGAGCGCCCCTCGAAGCCCGGCAACCCGAAGTAGGCGCCGACGTACGCTTCCTGCATCAGGTCCTCGGTATCCTGGTGCCCAAAGCCGCAGGAACGCCCTATCCTGTACAACAGGGCGTTGTAGCGCCGGATGAGCACTTCGTATGCCCCTGTATCCCCGTGGACAATGTGGTCGATAAGTACGCTGTCCGGCAGTTCGCCGGAGGTCTTGGCTGTCATGTCTGCTGGTTTTCCACGCCGAGTTTGTCTTTGAGGACCAGGCTGCCTCCCAAATAATTGCCGAACAGCATCAGCGCGTTCAGGGCCCCCTTCACGAACAACACCGCTGTCCCGTCCGCGGCGGCTTCCGGGTAGCGCCCGTAGGCCGACCAGGTCAGCAGGGCGTAGCCGCAAAGCACGGTGCCGTTGATCCCGCCATGCCAGAGCAGCTTCCGCAGCAGCGCCGGTTTTTCTTCCACGGCCCTGAGCAGGTCGGCCGCCCCTGTCAGCAGGGCCAGCAGGCCCATCAGGGTGCCGCCGACCATGGCCCAGTATGCC
>CBINPH010000317.1:0-3837 GCA_966252445.1 uncultured Chitinophagaceae bacterium
CGCCTCTTCGTGGCCCTGCCCAACTACACCTCCCTGGACGCCCGGATCTACGGACCATACTGGGCCGCCTACGACGTGCCCCGGCATCTCTATCATTTTTCTCCCGAGGCCTTTGCGGGCCTCACCGCGCGGCATGGGTTCCAGTCCGTGAAGGTGGCGGCGATGCCCTTCGATGCCTTTTACATCAGCCTGCTCAGCGAGAAATACCAGCACGGGGCCCCGCGCTATCTCTCCGCCGCCACCCGCGGCCTGCGCTCATGGATGCATGCCCGGCGCCATGCTGAGAGCGCCAGTGCCGTGCTCTACATCCTGAAGAAGCAATAACATCCCGTTAACACCCGATAACATCCGCTTAACAATACCCGGGCTCCGGGGACTGTATATTTGCCTTATCAAGGGCCGGAAAGCCGGCCGGTTTACAAACGACACATCCTTGCTGATGATAAAAAAGCTAAAACGCAGCCAAGCCTGCAGATAGCAGAGAGTAGTAATTTTTCAAAGGGTTTAACACAGAGGCCCCGCTGTTCCCAGCGGGGCTTTTTTTGTGCTTAGACGATGTTCACCTCGCGCTCCAGCAGCACCCCAAATTTCTGCTGGACGCTTTCCCGGATTTTTTCGGAGAGGCGGTACAGGGCATCCCCGCTGGCCTGGCCATAGTTGACCAGCACCAGGGCCTGGCGGGTGTGCACCCCTGCATCCCCTTCGCGGTAGCCTTTCCAGCCGCAGCTTTCGATCAGCCAGCCCGCGGCGAGCTTATAGCCCTTGTCCAGGGGATAGGCAACCAGCTGCGGATAGGCGGCTTTGAGGCGCTGGCAGGTCTCTGCAGAGACTTCCGGGTTCTTAAAAAAGCTGCCCGCATTGCCGATTTCTCCGGGGTCCGGCAGCTTGGCCCTGCGGATGCGGATGACGGCATCGCTCACGGCCCGCAGGCTCAGCTCCTGCACGCCCATGGCTTCGAGCTCCTGGGCAATGGCACCGTAGCTGGTGTTGAAGCGGGGGGTGCGGTGCAGGCGAAAAGTCACCCGCAGGATGGCATAGCGCCCCTTGTGGCGATTCTTGAAGACGCTTTCCCGGTACCCGAATGCGCAATCCTGGGCGGTGAAGGTCGCCAGGCTGCCGTCCTGCAGGTCCAGGGCCTCCAGGCTGTGGAACACCTCCCTGACCTCCACGCCGTAAGCGCCAATGTTCTGCATGGGCGCCGCACCCACGCTGCCGGGGATGAGGGAGAGGTTTTCCACACCGGCCAGGCCTTCTGCCATGCAATACATGACAAAGCCGTGCCACGACTCTCCCGCGCCCGCCTGCACATATACGTCATCGCCGTCCTCGCCTACCCTGCGGATGCCGCTGATCTCGTTTTTCAGCACAGCGCCGGGGTTGCGGGTCAGCAGGATATTGCTGCCCCCGCCCAGGATCAGCGGGTTCTCCCGGAAGGCCGGGACCGTGAGCAATTCCCGCAGCTCCTCGTCATGGCGGAAGACGGCAAAATGCCCCGCCGTCGCAGCGATGCCAAAGGTGTTCAGGGAACGCAGGGGGTAATCGGATTGTATCTGCATAGGGTATACTTATACGGGACAGGGGTTAAAAATAGCCCAGTTGCGGGGAACGCATACCGTATTTTCTTTCATGTCCCGGTCTTGTGCACACTTACATAACCGTGTAAAAATTCCCGGCTGACCAAAATGTTCGGCCGGGCGCTGTCTTTCCCTGATTTCTCCCGGATATTTTTCACGATCTCCAGGGCCGACCACCAATGGCCTTCCGATGCCCAGGTTTGTATGGACATCGTTTTGTCCGCGTTGATCTTGACCAGGTCCATGTCGATAAACCCGGCCTGCCTGGCCAGCATGCTGGCGAAACCCGCGGGTTCGTTTGCACGCCTCAGCTCTTCGTCGGCCGAGCCCTCGGTCAGGTTAAAAACCATGACAACTTTGAAAAAATTCGTTTTCTCCATGGCTACCTCTATTTTTCGTCCGGGCTTAAATTGTGGATGAACCTGCCGAGCATGACCTTGGCGGCATCCGCTTCTTTCCGGCTAAAACCCTTCAACAACTGCTTTTCGATATCCGGCCAGATTCCGGAAAGTGCGGATACCCGCTTTTTGCCTTTAGGGGTTAAAAATATCCTCGACGCCCGTTTATCCGCCTTATCCTTGGCCTTTTTGATCAGCCCCATGGTCTCCATTCTGACCACCATGTTAAATAAGGTCGGGTGGGTGATTTGCAGTTTCTCCACCAGGGCCGTCATGGTCAGCCCATCGTCCTGCGACAAGTGGTACAGCAGTCCATCCTGGCCCGGATAAAGGTCAAGGGCAGAAAGTCTTTGGGCCATGGCCGTCCGGTGCGCCTTCTGCAACCTGATCAACAACTGTCCGATGCTGTCCATACCCGATCCCTTTCCGTTCTTTTATCACAAATATAGTGTAAATTACTTAGCTGGCTAACTAAATATCGCTTGGGAAGAAATTCCCCTGCCCTGGTCTTCAGCAAGAGCGAGGTCCAGCAGGCGAAGAGAAGTCTGCTGCCTTATACGGCATCTACATCGGGGATGATGCCCACGCGCCGGAGATCGGCATGGGCCTGCAGCCTGGCGAAATTGTCCAGCAGGAGGCGCTTCACGCTGCCTACCGCGCCCCCCTCCCGGGGGATCTTGACCAGCAGCTCCATCAGATACTGTCACCGTAACAGTCCCACAGGAGGCGCCGCGGGCCCCAGCAGGCGGTCCCCCAGCCGGGGGCGCAGGCCTTCTTCCAGCAGCCTGGCCGCTTCCATGACCACGGGCTGCCGCCGGTGGCGGAGGGTGATGCGGATCAGCCGCGTGAAGGGCGGATACCCAAACCGCTCCCTTTCGCTGATCTCGCTCCGGTAAAAGCCTTCATAATCATGGCGCACGACGAAGTCCAGCAGCGGATGCGCGACCCGCATCGTCTGTATGATGACGCGCCCCCGCTGCCCGCGCCGCCCGGCCCGGCCGCTGACCTGTTCCATCAGCTGGAAAGCCCGTTCGTGCACGCGGAAGTCGGGGTAGCTCATGAGGTTGTCGGCGCTGAGGATGCCGACGAGGTTGACATGATCGAAGTCCAGGCCCTTCACCACCATCTGGGTGCCCACCAGCAGGTCGATGCGCCGCTGCTCGAAGCGCGTGATCAGCTGGTGATGGGCCTCTTTGTTGCGCACCGAATCCAGGTCCATGCGGGCGATGCGCGCCTTGGGGAAGAGCGCCGACAGCTCGTCCTCCACCCGCTCTGTCCCGAAACTCCGGTGGGTCATCCCCGTGCTGCCACAGGCTGCGCACTGCTCCGGGACGGCATACTGTCGTCCGCAATAGTGGCAATGCAGGCGGTGGTGAAATTTGTGGTAGGTCAGCGACACGTCGCACTCCGTACAGCGGGGCACCCAGCCACAGGCTTTGCAGACCGTCATGGGCGCGAAGCCGCGGCGGTTCTGGAAGAGGATGGCCTGCTTGCCCGCGTCGAGGGTCTGGCCCAGGGCCTCTTTCAGCAGGGAGGAAAAATGGCCCGTCGCGGTCTTGCGCTGCTGCTCCCGGGCCATGTCGGCGATCGTGATGTCAGGCATCTCCATGCCCCCGAAACGCCCCTGCAGGCTGACCAGCCCGTATTTTCCCTGGAGGGCGTTGTAGTAAGACTCCAGCGACGGGGTAGCCGAGCCGAGCAGGACGCGGGCGCCGAACAGGCCGGCGTAGTAGATGGCGGCGTCGCGGGCATGGTAACGCGGCGCCGTCTCATGCTGCTTGTAGGCGGCGTCATGCTCTTCGGCGAGGATAATGAGGCCCAGGTCGCGACAAGGCAGCAGAAGGGATGAACGGGCCCCCAGCACG
>CBINPH010000318.1:0-3827 GCA_966252445.1 uncultured Chitinophagaceae bacterium
GTTACCGATGTACTGCTATACTAAAAAGTGTTACCGATGTATTGCTATTTATCAATTAAACACTAACTTTAAGGAGTTTAACCCCTGCAGTATGAAAAATGGACCGTCCATGTCGGGCCCTCCGCCCGTATTTTTCTGCCCCCCAGTCTGGTCAAGCCTTCCCGGGAAGCGTACGTATTTTCTGACCTGTCCAAACGTCCTGGGCCCCGCGGGCATGCCTGCACCGATTTGCCCCGCGGCAACAGCACCCTGGCCATAATTTTCCGCCATCGCAGCCACTTTACCGACTTTCTCCTCATCCTAAAATTGACCTATGAGCAAGCTTTTTACCGGCTTATCCGCCCTGGAGCTCGTGCTGATGGGAATGGGCGTCGTTATTTTCCTGGCGCTTGTCTTCCTGCTGATCTGGAGCGTCATGAAAAGCAGACCCATCACCTCCTTTTTGCCTTTCTTCCTTATCCCGATCATTATGGTCGGATACCCATCCATCACGGCGATCCGCTTTAGCGAGGGAGTCCTGGAGATCAACAAGATCGCCCAGCAGGTGGACGAGCATCCGGCCGACACCGCCGCCGCCACCGCCCTCAAGGCGGCCGTGGCCCAGATGACTGCGAGCGACCGTCTCTACCAGAGCAGCAGTGCCCTGGCGGCTGTGGCGAAGGCCCAGGCTGCCCTTGGAAAGTATGATTCCGCTTCCCTCTACCTGAAGAAAGCCGCTGCCCTGGATCCCGGTGCCGAGGAAGTCTCTGCCGTAAGCAAGGATCTCCAGCAGAAAATCAGGGTCAGGGAGACTTTCTCGCGCAATATCGATATCCTGGCTGGCCAGTTGCAGACGCTGGACCGGTCTCCCGGGGATACCGCCTCGGTTCGCCGCATCACCCACATGCTGAACGACATTGAGCCGCCACCGTATACCCTTCCCGAAGAGGCCGTGGTCCTGGCCAAATCTTTTGCGGTTACCGGCAACACCCAACAATCCCTCCAGGTGGTCGATAAGCTGGGCGCGTCAGCGGCTGTGCCGGATACCGCGGTCAATCAGCTGAAAGACAGCATCCAGGATCAGGTGCTGCAGCAGCGGCTGAACCCCAGGATATTGCATTCCTCGCCGGTCATCCGTCCGGCAGCCGTCCCCAAGGACCTGCTGGAGCGAACAGTGATCCGGGAGCGCTGATACTGTTAACCAACCCCGAGAAAATATGCAACTGCTTAAATTGCGCGTGCGCGGAGATGCTGTCCGGATGCTGCAGGAACTGCTCAATGAGGTAGGCTATGGCCTCCCGGTGACCGGATATTTTGGAACGGCCACGGACCATGCCGTCCGGGATTTCCAGCAGCACCATGGCCTGGTGGTCGATGGCGTCGTGTATACTAAGACTTGGACCAAGCTGCTGAGCCAGAGCCCGGTAGACCTTGCGGACATGGAAAGCCGGTTTTTGACCGAGGCGGACCTGCAATCGCTGGCTCAAAAGTTGCAGCTGGAAGTCGCCCTGATCAAGGCTGTCAATGCTGTGGAAAGCAGTGGCCGGGGATTTTTCGTGGACGGCCGCCCCAAGATCCTTTTCGAAGGTCATATCTTCTGGCAGGAACTCAAGGGCAGGGGCTACAATCCCGCCGCGCTCCAGAAGGGCTTTGAGGATGTGCTTTATCCCAGCTGGACGAAAAAATATTATTATGGAGACAAGCGCGAATGGGACAGGATGGCCAAAGCCATTTCCGTGCGCCCGGATCCCGCGGTGGCCGAGGCAGCGTATTGTTCAGCTTCCTACGGCCTGTTCCAGATCATGGGGTTTCATTATTCCTCCCTGGGTTATCCGGATGTCCTGGCCTTTGTGGGCGACATGAAGGAAAGCGAAGGCCGGCAATTGCATGCCTTCGGGCAGTTCATGGTTGTGCATCAGCTGGTGCCGTATCTGAAGAACCACCAGTGGGCTGAATTCGCCAAGCGGTACAATGGCGCCGGATACGCTGCCCAGAAATATGATGTGAAGCTCAAAAATGCCTATGAGCGCTTTGCCCAGGCCTAAGGGGGCCTCTCTCCGGTGACCGGGCCGGACCAGGCCCTCGCCGGGCTACGATTCCGGGTGCAAATGGGCCCAGATCTTCCTGGCCCGGCTGCGGCCTATCTCCGCAGCCAGCTCCCTTTCGGTCAGTTCCCGGATCTTTTTTACCGAGCGGAACCTTTGCAGCAGTTGCTCCGCCGTTTGTTTGCCTATGCCGGCAATGCCCTCCAACTCGTTGGTCAGGGCTCCTTTGCTGCGCTTGAGGCGGTGAAAGGTGATGCCAAAGCGATGCACCTCGTCCCGCACCCGGCGGATCAGCTTGAGGCTTTCGCCGTCATAGGGCAGGCGTATGCTGTCCTTGTCACCGGGGAAAAAGATCTCTTCCTCGTTCTTGGCCAGCCCGATGACGGTGAGGCTGCCGGTCAGCCCCAGGCGCTGTATGCTCTCCATGGCCGCCCCCAGCTGCCCTTTCCCGCCGTCAATGATCACCAGCTGCGGGAGGGGCTGGCTTTCTTTCATCAGGCGGTCATACCGGCGGTACACCACTTCGCCCATCGAGGCAAAGTCATTGATTCCCGTAACGGTTTTGATATTGAAATGCCGGTAGTCCTTTTTGCTGGGCAACCCGTTGCGGAAGACCACACAGGCGGCTACCGGGTAGCTGCCCTGGAAATTGGAATTGTCAAAGCACTCGATATGCACCGGCAGCACCGGCAACTGGAGATCATCCTGCAGGCCCGCCAGGGTTTTTTGTTCCGTGGCTTCGGTCTTTTCCTGCAGATGCAGCATTTTGCGTTTCTGCATCTCTTCCTGAAAATACCGCACATTTTTCAGGGACAGCTCCAGCAGCTTTTTTTTGTCTCCACCCCTGGGCACGGTGATGCTGACCGACGCATCGGGGTAGTCCAGGGGGAAGGGTAAGACCAGCTCCTTGGTGAAGCTGTTCAGCTTTTCGCGCAGGTGGGCGATGGCGAAGGCGAGCATGTCTTCCTGGCTCTCCTCCAGTTTCCTTTCCAGGGTGATGGTCTTGGTCTGGACGATGCTGCCCTGCATGACCTGCAGGAAATTGACATAGGCCTGGCGGCCATCTACCAGGATGGAAAAAACATCCAGGTCCCCCAGCCTGGCGCTGACCACCGTGCTCCTGGCCTTGTAGGCTTTCAGGGATTCCAGTTTTTGATGCAGCACCTGGGCCCGTTCAAATTCCAGGTTTTTCGCGTGTTCCTGCATTTGGGCTTTCAGGAGCTGGATGACCGGCGTCAGGTTGCCTTTCAGGATCTGGCGGACCAGTTGCAGGCTTTCCTGGTAGTCGGCAGCCGTTTGCAGCCCTTCGCAGGGCCCCTTGCAGTTGCCCAGGTGGTATTCCAGGCAGACCCTGAATTTATGCTTTTCGATATTCCGGGGGGTCAGCTGAAGGCCGCAGGTGCGGAGCGGGATGTAATTGCGCACAAACTCCAGCAATTCCCGCACCTTGCCCACGCCCGTAAAGGGACCGAGGTATTCGGAGCCATCCTTCACCACCCGCCGGGTGAGGAAAACACGGGGGAAAGGCTCGTTTTTAATGACGATATACGGATAGCTCTTGTCATCCTTCAGGTTGATGTTGTAATAAGGCTGGAATTGCTTGATCAGGGAGTTTTCCAGCAGAAAAGCATCCTGTTCCGAATCCACGATGGTGAACTCCATGTGGTGGATATGCTGGACCAGTTTGCGGGTCTTGAAGTTATCGTGATTCTTGGTGAAATAGGAGCTGACACGCCTGCGAAGGTCCTTCGCCTTGCCCACATAGATGATGTGGTTGTGTTCGTCGAAGTATTTGTATATCCC
>CBINPH010000319.1:0-3802 GCA_966252445.1 uncultured Chitinophagaceae bacterium
AGGGGTGGTTGCGGTCGCGGTGGATCATCTCCTGCAGCTGCGCCAGCCCGTTCTCCATGATGGACGCCAGGGGCTGGTCCTTCATGTCCCGGAAGGTGTTGGGCCCCCAGGTGGGCACCTCGCACTGGATGAGGATGCCGTGCCGGTCGCAGTAGTCCAGCACCCGCCGGTCCTGCTGCCAGTGGGCGCGGGTGAACACGCAGTTGAGCTCGCTGAGGTCCCGGTGGTCATGGGTGATCCAGCTGCCCGTCTCGGCCATCCCCATGTCCGGGTGGCTGCCGGCCATACGCTCTACGCCCATGAGCCATACCCGCTCCCCGTTGAGGTAAAACCCGCCGTCCCGCACGGCTATGTCACGGATGCCGAACACGGTGTCCATGCGGTGCAGGACTTCGCCGCCCCGGCTGAGTTCCAGCTCCGCCACGTACAGATGGGGATGATCGAAATGCCAGAGCAGCGGATCCTGCACGGCCACACCGGGCAGGGTCAGCGTCCGGCTCTCCCCGGCAGGCAGGGTCAGCGCCTGGACCGGCAGTTCGGCGGCCACGCGGCCGGAGGCCTCCTCGCGGAGGCGCCCCCCCACGCGCAGGCGGAGGCTACCCGCCCCGCGGTTGGCCACCAGGGCGCTGAGGGTGACCGTGGCCTGGCCTTTCAGGTCGGGAACCGCATCCACGGCCACCCGCTCCGTATAGGCGTTGGCGGTAATATGCAGCTGAACGGGGCGGGTGATGCCCCCGTCGGCGGCCCAGTCGTAGCTGTGCCCGCGGGGCAACATGTCGTCGTCAAAGCTGTTGTCGACGCGCAGGACCAGGAGGTTCTCGGCCCCCGCCCGCAGCGCCGGGCTGAGATCGGCGAAGAAAGCGGTATAGCCCTTGCGCAGATGCTCGCCCACCGGCTTTCCGTTGAGCCATACCCGTGCCGAGTGGTACACGGCCTCAAACTCGGCGCGCACCCAGCCGTCCTTCCAGTCCTCGGGGGCATAAAAGCGCCGCGCGTACCAGGCCGCCCCGAAATAATCCTCCTTCCCGGGCATGACCTGCCAGGTATGGGGCACCTCCACGGTTTCCCAGCCCTCGCCGGAGGCTGCGTCGAACCAGCGGCCGTCCAGCCCCCGGTTGTCGGGATCCGTGCGGAAGGACAAGCGCCCGTTCAGGGAAAGGCTGCGCTGGGCCGCGGATGCTGATGCAGCGGGGGCGGCAAAGGCCGTAGCCGCGGGCATCAGGCCCAGCAGGCCTGCGCCGCCGGTGTTGTGCAAGAATTTTCTTCTGGAGATCATGGCGGGGGTTTAAAGGTAAATCCGGCGGACAAAATTTTCACTTTTTCCCGGGCCCGTCAATGGTGAAACTTATGCCTATGATGGATAAAATTACGGTCACCGGCGGAAGATCCGCCGCCTGGTCATGGGCGCGGTGCCCGGGCGCGGTGCCCGGTCTGCGTCCCGGGCCGCCCGGCCCTGAAGCGGTAGGCCGTTCGCTGCCGGTACACGTCGCCGGGGCGCAGCACGATGGACGGGAAGGACGGGTGCCGGGGGGCGTCAGGATAGTCCTGGGCCTCCAGAGCCAGGCCGCAGCTCTCGCCATGGGGCCGGCCGCCCTTGCCGGCTTCGCTGCCGTCCATCATCCAGCCGGTGTAGAGCTGCAGGCAGGGGCGGTCGGTGAAGAGCTCCAGCACCCGGCCGCTGACCGGGTCCTCCAGGCGGGCGGCCGGCGCCCCGCCGCGGTCCGGGTTCAGGAGATAGGTAGCCGCATAGCCCCGCCCAGCGATGAGCAGGCCCTCCACGGACTGGTGAAGGCGCTCCCCCACGGCGCGGGGGCGGGAGAAGTCCAGGGGGGTGCCCCTGACCGGGCGCTGCCGCCCTGTGGGCAGCAGCTGGTCGTCGCAGTCGAGCACCGCCGCGGCGTCGATCTGCAGCAGATGGTCCTGGATCTTCCTGCCGGGGTCGGCGCCCAGCTGAAAAAATGCATGACTGGTCGGATTCACCAGCGTGGGCCTGTCCGTGACGGCTTCGTAGTCCAGGCGCAGGGTGTCGTCGGCTTCCAGGGTAGAGGTCAGGGTCAGGACCAGGCGCCCGGGATAGCCCTCCTCGCCGTCGGGGGAGACATAGCGCATGACCAGGGCGGCGCCGTCCTGCACCGGGGGGCCGGGGGCGGCTTCCCAGCAGCGGAAGCTGAAGCCGCCGCTGCCGCCATGCAGGTGGTTGGGGCGGGGGTGGCCGAACAGGTCGTTGCCCTCCAGGGGGTAGTCCCGCCCGTCGAGATGGAAGCCGCCGCCGCCCAGGCGCCCGCAGACGCGCCCGATGACGGCCCCGTGGTAGCGCTCCTTTGCCCGCAGGTAGCCTGCCAGCGTATCGAAGCCCAGCACCACATCGCCGGGGATGCCGTGCTGGTCCGGCACCCACATGCTCAGCCAGCGCGCCCCGTAGCTGCTGAACTGCGCCACCGTGCCGCGGGCATTGCGAAGGGTGTGCAGGCTGGGCGTCCCCGCCGCCGTAGCCTGCTCGAAAGCCTCTGGCCGCAGCAGCCTGACGGATGTGGCTTCCTCGTCCGGCGGGGATGCAGGATCGTTTTTCATGGGCGGGGGTTGAGGGGGCTGAAGCGGATAGCGGCCCCCCGGCCGGCATCCAGGCGGATGTCCAGGGTGGAAGCGCGGGTGACCAGCATGCGGGTGATGCCCACGCCGGTGGGGCCGGCGTCGGCGTCGTCGGCATAGATGAGCGCCTGGTAACGGCGCCCCGGTTCCAGGAAGTCGCAGCGCAGGCTCAGCCGGTGCGGCTCCCGGCCGCAGAGGGAGCCCAGGAACCAGTCCTGTCCGTGCCTCCTGGCGATGGTGGCGTAAGCGCCTATGCGTCCCTCGATCACCCGGGTGTCGTCCCAGACGGTGGGCAGCCGTGCGAAAAAGTCCAGCTCCGGCACGGGCAGGATGACCCCTTCCCGGGCGCTGGCGGCGCCCGGTGAGGCCTTGGGCCGGTCATACCAGAACAGGAACTGCCAGGGGCTGTACAGGCAGACGGCCTTGGCAAGCTGCGCGGCATGGCCGCCCATCTTCTGCTCCACCCGGCTGGTAAAATAGCAGTTGGTGTTGTCGGCGGCGCCGGCGATCATGCGCGTGAACAGGGTCACCAGCGTCTGCTCCGTCGACGGGCTCTCCTCGTCGCCGCGGATGCCTTCCTGGGTCATGAGGTTGGGATAGCTGCGGGAGTATCCCGTGGGGCGGTATTCGTCATGGATGTCCACCATCAGCTTGTGTTCCGCGGCGTCGCGCACCGCCTGGTGCAGCCAGCGCGTCCAGCGCGCCGGCCCTACGCGGACGAAGCCGAACTTCATGCCCCGCACCCCCCAGGAAGCATAGAGGGGCAGCAGGGTGTCCAGCTGCCGCTCCAGGGCGATGCGGTTGACATACAGGATGATGCCCACGCCCTTTTCCCGCCCGTAAGCGATGAGGCGCGGCAGGTCCAGGGGCCCCTTCGAACGGGCGGGGTCCAGGGCCACCCTGGTGGCGTCGGAGCTGTCGCGGTCTTCACGGCCGTACCAGCCTGCATCCAGCTCCACGTACTGCAGCCCCGCCGCCGCGGCGAAGTCAATGCAGGCCAGGCCGCCGGCGGTGGTCAGGGTGGCCTCGCGGATGACCTTGCCCGGGCGGATCCAGGACGGGTCGGTGATCCGGTTGGGAGCGTTCAGGTTGACGAGCAGGTAGTTGCGTTCCAGCAGGCCTCCCGCGCTGCCGGCCAGCAGCACATAGCGCCAGGGCGAGCGCAGGACGCTGTCCTCCACCGGCCCGTCCAGCCGGCTTTCCAGGGCTGTCC
>CBINPH010000320.1:0-3764 GCA_966252445.1 uncultured Chitinophagaceae bacterium
CCCGCGGATGCTTGTCCAGGCCAGCAGGCCCAGCATCCCGATGAAGGCCGGGATGATCAGGGGCTTGAAGACCCGCAGGATCAGCCGGGTGACGAAGAAGGCGATCAGCAGGGACAGGACCATGTCCAGGTTCCATTCGCCGATCTGGATGGTGGGGATGAACCGGTTGATGTACGGCGCCAGCGGGATCAGCACCAGCAGGCTGAGGGCGTTCAGCAGGAAGTTCACTGTATGCGGGTACCGTGCGGCTGTTTGCTGGAACATGATGATTGCTGAACGCAAAACTATGCCAGAATGGGGTGCGCCGCGCGAAAAATAACGCCCGGGTTCCCCGATATGCGCTAAATTACCGTCATCAATGAATTTCCTGGCGCACGCATACCTGTCTTTTGGCGCCCCGGCCGTGCTGGCGGGCAACATGTCCGCCGATTTTGTCAAGGGCAGCGACCTGTCGGCCTATCCCGCCGCCATGCGCGCCGGCATACGCCTGCACAGGGCCATAGACCAGTTTACCGACACCCACCCCGATACCCGGGCGGCCAGGACTGTCTTCACCGCGGCCTGCGGCCGGTACAGCGGCGTTTTCCTGGATATCGCCTACGACTACTTCCTGGCCAACGACGGGCGTTATTTTCCCGAAGGCTCCCTGGAGGCTTTTGCCCGCGTCACTTATGTGTCGCTGGAGGCGCAGCAGGACAGCCTGCCGGCGGGCTTCCGCCGCCTGCTGCCGCATATGCGCGACCATGACTGGCTCGCCTCCTACCGTCATCCCGAGGGGGTGCAACACGCCTTCGGCAATATTTTCCGCCGCGCCCGTTACCTGGAGCCCAGCGACGACGCCTACCGCGCTTTCGAGAAGGGCCGCGACCAGCTGGATGCCCACTACCGCCATTTCATGCCCCTGCTGACCGCCTTCGCGCGGGAATTGTACGAACGGCAGCTGGGCCGCTTGGCGGAAGAGCCTGAATGACGTACTTTCGGGGATGTTTTTCCTTAAATCAACAAGCATGAAAAGACTGATGACCGCCCTGGTCTTCGCCGCGGCGGGGATCCTCCCCTCCGGCACGGCGCAGGCCCAGAACGAACTGCCCCCCCTGGACAAGAGCCCCATGGACATGGCCTATTGTCCCGCCGGCTACCCCTACCTGGTCAGGGTGAAAGGCCAGCCGGGCAAGCTGGTGGCCCGCGTCATCTATAGCCGGCCCCAGAAGAACGGCCGCGAGATCTTCGGGCACCTGGAAGCCTATGGCGAGGTCTGGCGTCTCGGGGCCAACGAAGCCACCGAGCTGGACCTCTATGCCCCCGTGACCATCGGCGGCAAGAAGCTGGCGCCGGGACGCTATACCCTGTATGCCATTCCGCGGCCCGATACATGGACCCTCATCGTCAACAAGGACACGGATATCTGGGGCGACTATGCGTACAAGCAGGAAAAGGACGTGCTTCGCACAGAGGTTCCCGTTCAACATCCCGCATCGACGGTGGAGGCGCTCAGCATGGTGTTCCGCCCGGCGGACCATGGCGCCGACCTGGTCATCGCCTGGGATAACGTCCAGGTCGTGCTGCCGGTGGGATTTTAACGGGGACGGCTCATGGCCTTGTCCTGCAGATAGGCGGTGATGAGGGCCTCGGCTTCCGCCAGGGCCCGGGGCAGTTCGTCGTTGACGACGGCGTGATCAAAGAGGGGCGCCGCCTCCATCTCCCGGGCGGCCTTGCCCAGACGTTCCTCCAAGGAGCCGGGATCTTCGGTGCCGCGGCCGGTGAGCCGCTCTTTCAGGGAAGCCAGGCTGGGAGGCTGGATGAAAATGGACAGGGCCTCCGGCCCGAACTTTTCCTTCAGCGCCAGGGCGCCGGTTACATCCACCACCCGCAGGGGACAACGGCCCTGCCGCCATATCCTTTCCAGCTCGGCATACAGGGTGCCGTAATATTTTCCCTCGTACACCATCTCGTATTCCAGGAACGCGCCTTCGGCGATCTTTTGCCGGAACGCCTCTACGGAGAGGAAGTAATAATCCCGTCCATCCTGTTCGCCGGCGCGCGGGGCCCGCGTGGTCGCGGAGACCGAGAAGGCCAGGACCGGGAGGCGGCGGAGCAGGGCGGCCGCCATGGTGGTCTTGCCGGCTCCGGAGGGAGCGGTGAGTATGATCATCCGTTGCGCAGGGTGCGGAAAGCTCATCGACTAGCTGTTGAAGGGGCGTGGCCCCGGTGGGGCAAAGGTAATCGCAAAATGCCCAAAGGCGAAGCGCAGGGGAAATTATGGAGGATTTGTCTACCTTTGGAAGGACCTACACTTTAGGACGATCGATCTATGGAGCCAACGCAGAAACCCCTGGTGAGTACGGCTTTCACCTACATGCCTTTGGAAGAGAAGTTGGATGTGCGCAGGAAGAATGCCAGGCTGTTCATTGGCATCCCCCGGGAATCCTCCTTCCAGGAAAACCGCATAGCGCTCACGCCCGAGGCGGTCAGCGTGCTCGTCGCCAACGGGCATCGCGTGGCCGTGGAACACAGCGCCGGGGAAGGGGCCCATGACTACGACACCGATTTTTCCGAGGCCGGGGCCCAGATCATCTTTGACAAGAAGGAGATCTACCAGGCTGAGATCATCGTCAAGTCGGCGCCGGTCAGCGACGAAGAAGTGGAGCTGCTGCGGCCCGGCCACATCACCATCTCGCCGATCCACCTGTCCACCATGAAGGCTTCCCGCATCAAGGCCATGATGGAGAAACGGGTGACCTCCCTGTGCTTCGAGAACCTCAAGGACGAGGCGGGTTCCTATCCCATCGTCCGTTCCATGAGCGAGATCGCGGGCAGCGCCGTCATGCTGATCGCCGGCCAGTACCTGGCCAACATCAACAAAGGCAAGGGGGTCCTGCTCGGCGGCATCTCCGGCGTCCCGCCCACCAAGGTGGTGATCATCGGCGCCGGTGTGGTCGGTGAGTTCGCCGCTCGCACCGCCATCGCCCTGGGCTCCTCAGTCAAGATTTTTGACAACAATATCTACAAGCTCAAGCGCCTGCAGAACAACATCGGGGTGCGCCTCTATACCTCCGTCTTGGATCCCAGGACCCTGGGCGACCAGCTGCGCAACGCAGACATCGCCGTGGGCGCGCTGTCCTCCCGCAGCGGGCGTACGCCCGTGGTGGTCACCGAAGAGATGGTCAGCCAGATGAAGGCCGGCTCCGTCATCGTGGACGTGAGCATAGACCGGGGCGGCTGCTTCGAGACCTCCGAGGTCACCACCCACGAGAACCCTGTGTTCAAGAAGTACGACGTCCTGCACTACTGCGTGCCCAATATCCCCTCGGGCTTTGCGCGCACGGCCTCGCAGGCGATCAGCAATGTGCTGATGCCGCTGCTCATCGATGCGGCCAACGACGGGGGCTTCGAGAACCTGGTCTGGAAACGGCAGGGCGTGCGCCAGGGCATTTACCTGTACAAGGGCGCGCTCACGAATTTCCACCTGAGCGAGCGCTTTCACCTGAAATATACGGACCTGGAGCTGCTGCTGGCTGTCAAGGGATAGCGCCTCAGGCTTCTTCCTCGGGAACCACGTTGATGCTGCGGGTGAGGGTCTCTTCCAGCGAGATGAAGGTCTCGGTGCGCTCAATGCCCTTCACTTTCTGCAGATCGTCGTGCAGCACGCGCCGAAGTTGCTGGATGTCCTTGCAGACGATCTCCGAGAAGAAGCTGTAATTGCCCGTGGTATAGGTGAGCCGGATGATCTCCGGGATTTTTCTCAGTTCCTTGGCTACCGAATA
>CBINPH010000321.1:0-3721 GCA_966252445.1 uncultured Chitinophagaceae bacterium
CGCCGAGCTCATGAGCCGCTACATCGAGTTTGTCGCCGACCGCTGGCTGGTGGAGCTGGGCTATGAAAAGCGCTACCATGCCACCAACCCCTTCGATTTCATGGAGATGATCTCCCTGCAGGGCAAGACCAATTTCTTCGAAAAACGTGTGGGGGATTACCAAAAAGCCGGCGTACACGCCGGCCCGCGGACCGGCGCCGCGACCTTCTCCACGGAAGAGGATTTCTGAACCCTATCGTACACGGGGCGGGCGCCGGCCGGCGTCCGCCCGCAAAACACTGCTCATGTTTGTCATCAAAAGGAACGGAAAAAAAGAGCCCGTCAAGTTCGACAAAGTGACGGCGCGGATCCAGAAGCTCTCCTACGGGCTGAGCCCCCTGGTCAATGTGCACGAGGTGGCCCAAAAGACCATCGAAGGTATTTACGACGGCGTCACCACCACGGCGCTGGACAACCTGGCCGCTGAGACGGCGGCCTCGCTGACCACCACCCATCCAGACTACGCCCTGCTGGCCGCCCGCATCGCCGTTAGCAACCTCCACAAGAACACCGTCAAATCGTTCTCCCGGACGATGGAGAACCTCTATGGCTATACGGACCGGCATACAGGCAAACGCATGCCCCTCATTGCCGACGACGTCATCGCCCTGATCCGCGAACATGCGGAACTCCTGGACAGCACGCTCATTTACGACCGGGATTTCAGCTTCGACTACTTCGGCTTCCGCACCCTGGAGCGTTCATACCTGCTCCGCCTGGACGGCCGTGTCGTCGAGCGGCCGCAGCACCTGTTCATGCGCGTCGCCCTCGGCATACACAAAAACGACATAGACCGTGCCCTGCAGACCTACCACCTCATGAGCGAGGGCTGGTTCATCCACGCCACCCCCACCCTGTTCAACGCCGGTACACCGAAGCCCCAGATGAGCTCCTGCTTCCTGCTCACCATGAAGGAGGACAGCATAGCGGGCATCTACGACACGCTGAAGCAGACGGCGCGCATCTCGCAGAGCGCCGGCGGCATAGGGCTGTCCATACACCAGATCAGGGCCACCGGCAGCTATATCGGCGGCACCAACGGCACCAGCAACGGCATCATCCCCATGCTGAGGGTCTTCAACGACACCGCCCGTTACGTGGACCAGGGCGGGGGCAAGCGCAAAGGCGCCTTCGCCATCTACCTGGAGCCCTGGCATGCGGATGTCTTCGCTTTCCTGGACCTGCGCAAGAACCACGGCAAAGAAGAGCTGCGGGCCCGCGACCTGTTCTATGCCCTGTGGATCCCCGACCTCTTCATGCGCCGTGTGGAGGAAGGCGGCGCATGGAGCCTGTTCTGCCCCCATGAGGCGCCGGGACTTGCCGACGTCCATGGGGAGGCCTTCGACGAGCTGTATGCACGCTATGAAGCGGAGGGCCGGGCGCGGAAGACCGTCAGGGCGCAGGAGCTCTGGTTCGCCATCCTGGAGGCGCAGACAGAAACCGGCACCCCCTTTCTGCTGTACAAGGATGCCGCCAACCGCAAGAGCAACCAGCGTCATCTCGGCACCATCCGGGGCAGCAACCTCTGCACGGAGATCATGGAATACAGCTCCCCCGACGAAGTGGCCGTCTGCAACCTGGCCTCCCTGGCCCTGCCCCGCTTTGTCCGTGACGGCCGCTTCGACCACCAGCGCCTCTTCGAGGTCACCTGCGAGATCACCCGCAACCTGAACCGGGTCATCGACCACAACTACTACCCGGTGGAAGAGGCGCGGCGTTCCAACCTGCGGCACCGGCCTGTGGGCATCGGCGTGCAGGGCCTGGCCGACGTCTTCATGATGCTGCGGCTGCCCTACGACAGCGAGCTGGCGCGTATGCTGAACAGGGAGATCTTCGAGACCATCTATTTCGCGGCGCTGACCGCCAGCAAGGACCTGGCCCGCCAAGAAGGCCCTTACGAGAGTTTCGCCGGTTCTCCCTTGTCGGAGGGCCTCTTCCAGTTCGACTTGTGGAATGTGCCGCCGGGGGAGCGCTGGGACTGGGAAGGCCTGCGGGCGGAGATCCGCCGTTACGGAGCCAGGAATTCACTGCTGGTAGCGCCGATGCCGACGGCCTCCACCTCGCAGATCCTGGGCAACAACGAATGCTTTGAGCCCTACACCAGCAACATCTATACGAGGCGGGTGCTCAGCGGAGAGTTCATCGTGGTCAACAAGCACCTGCTCAAAGACCTGCTGGACTTGGGCCTGTGGAATGCGGACATGAAGAACCGTCTCCTGGCCGCCGGAGGTTCGGTGCAGGCCATCGAGGGCATCCCCGATGACATCAAGGCCCTGTACAAGACCGTCTGGGAGATCCGGCAGCGGGTGCTGATCGACATGGCTGCCGACCGGGGCGCCTTCATCTGTCAGTCCCAGTCGCTAAACCTGTTCGTCGACCAGCCCACCCCCGGGCGGCTGACCTCTATGCATTTTTACGCCTGGAAAAAGGGACTCAAGACGGGCATGTACTACTTGCGCACGCAGGCCGCCTCGCGGGCCGTCCAGTTTACCGTGGACAAGGACAGCGCCGCCCCACCGGCGGCCGCAGCCTGTGCTGCCGCGGGCGCGAGCTGCAGCATGGAAGAAGGCTGCCTCAGCTGCGGCGCATGAGCGGATAGCCGCCGGGCTCAGCTGAACAGGTACAGGACGTCTTCCCGGGACAGCTTCTTGATGAAGCCGCCCTCGTCAGCAATGATGTCCTTGACCAGGGACTTCTTCTTTTCCTGCAGCTGCAGGATCTTCTCCTCCACCGTGTCCTTGCAGATCATGCGGTAGGCGAAGATGCTTTTCGTTTGTCCGATGCGGTGGGTGCGGTCTATGGCCTGTTGCTCCACGGCGGGGTTCCACCATGGATCCACGATATACACGTAATCCGCAGCCGTGAGGTTGAGGCCTACGCCGCCGGCCTTCAGGGAGATGAGAAAGACGCGGCACTGGTCGTCCTCCTGGAAATTGCGGATGGCCCGCTCCCGTTCTGGGGCGGTGGTGGAGCCGTCGAAATACTCGAAGGGGATGTGTAGGCGCTGCAGCTTTTCTCGGATCAGGCCCAGCATGCCCAGGAACTGGGAGAAGACCAGCACCTTGTGGTCCCCGGTATTCTCCTGCAGCTCGCGGATGAGCTCCTGCAGCTTCACCGAGTGGTTGGGCAGCTCTTCCTCCTTGAGGATGGCGGGGCTGTCGCAGATCTGGCGCAGCTTCATGAGCCCCTGCAGGATGGTCAGCTGGGAGCGTTCGATGCCCTGCTCGTCGATGGTGCCCAGGATCTTGGAGCGGAACTCGTTGCGGTAGGCGTCGTAGATATGCCGTTGCTCGGGGTCCATCTCACAGAAGAGCACGGTTTCGGTCTTCTCGGGCAGGTCACGGGCCACCTGCTCCTTGGTGCGGCGCAGCATGAAGGGGTAGATGAGCCGCCGCAGGTGCGCCTTGCTCTCTTCGTCCTGCAGCTTGTCGATGGGCATGGAAAACTCCGTGCGGAAGAAGTCCACGCTGCCCAGCATGCCGGGGTTGAGGAAATGCATCTGGGCGTACAGGTCGAAGGTGTTGTTCTGCATGGGCGTCCCGCTCAGGCAGAGGCGGTTGCGGGCCTGCAGCAGCTGAGCCGCCTTGGTCACTTTGGAATGCGGGTTCTTGATGGCCTGGGACTCGTCGAGGATGGCATAGTCGAACGACAGCTTCATGAGCAGCTGTATGTCGCTGCGCAG
>CBINPH010000322.1:0-3710 GCA_966252445.1 uncultured Chitinophagaceae bacterium
GACGCCGTGGGCGACATTCGGGCAGGAGATATTGAGCTCGACGGCCGCGATGCCAGATTCATTGCCGAGTCGTTCCGCCATCGCGACGAACTCGTCATGCGTGCGGCCGGCGATGCTGACGATGAGGGGCGTCGATAGCTGCCGGAAATAGGGCAGATGATGTTCGATGAACGCGGCGATGCCGTCGTTGTCGAGGCCGATGGCGTTGAGCATTCCGCCGGTGGTTTCCACCGTCCGCCACGGCACGTTGCCGGCGCGGGGGGCGAGCGTGCAGGCCTTCGTCCCCGCCGGTGCTGCAGGGCAGCAGCGCGTCGTCGCGGGAGAACGCCAGGGCCACCTGGTACAGCGCTCCCGGCTCGGGGGCGATCAGCCGGGACAGCTCCAGGGTGAAGCGGTTCCAGTGCCCCAGGTCTTTCACCCCCATGTTGTCCAGGCGGATGATCTTCTGCAGCACAGGGCGCCCCACGCGGGTCAGCTGCTGGGTGCCGTCCAGCTCGCTGGCCTGGAGGAATTGTCCCACCCGGTCCTGGTAGATCTTGATCACCCGCAGCGCCACGCTGCGGAGGTTGACGGCTTCTATGGGCAGGATAAGCCCTTCGGTGGAGGGCAGGATATTCCCCTGGTTGACGAAACGCAGGGCCGGCTTGAGCCCCTCGAAGACCAGGCGCAGGGAGCGGTCCGCCGCCAGGGTGCTGCCGCGGAGGTTGCGGAGACCCCGCGAAACGAGCAGGTCTTTGGGCCCGCTGAGGGCGCGGCCCGGATAAACGACGAGCTCATTGCCCCGCACGCTCTGGGTCATGTCCCTGAGGCTGTCCAGCTGCACCAGCCCTTCCAGGGGCTGGCCCTCCTCCAGGGGATCGGAGAACAGGAGGTGCAGCACAGGCTCGGCCCCGCTCTCTATGCGCGCCTGCAGCAGGGTGAAGGAGCCCTTCGCGGGCACGGTAATGCGCTTTTCTCCCCTGCCCGGCGCGCCGGCAGGCGCCCCTTCCCAGCGGAGGCGCAGGACGCCGTCCTCCGCCCCCCGCGCCAGGCCGCGGATCACGAAGCGGTGGGTGGTTCCGCTCTCATGGGTCCACTGCGGGGACAGGGAGCGCCCGCCGTAGCTGGCGCTGAGGACCTTTTCCACGGCCTCTGCATCGGTCTCGTCGGCGGTGAGCACCTCACCCTCGAAGTCATAGCGGCCCAGGCCCTCCTCTCCCTCGGCGCGCAGCCCCAGGGGCCGAAGCTCCAGCCTGGCGGGGATGACCTGGAAGCCAAACCGGAATTCCCCGGGCCGGCTGTCCTTCAGGAGCCTGTCCAGGTCCAGGGTGGCGGTATACACCTGGCCGGGCTTCATGCGGCCGGCGGGAAGGAACTCCAGGGTACGCTGGTCTTTCCAGCGGGCCTCGCCGTTGATATGGGGGCTGAAGCTCAGCAGGCCGGCTTCCAGGGGGTTGCCCGGCTGCACCGCCTGGGCAGGCGGCCTGGCCAGGCGGATGAGGATGGGGTGCCGCCGCGAGATGACCCCACCCGTGTACCCGGATACGTAGGCCGCGAAGGAAGGATCAGGCTCCAGGGGACGGGGGGAGCCCTGGGGCCGCCGCAGGATCAGGGCCGCCGCGGCGACCAGCAGCAGCAGCACGGCGGCGAAGAACCAGCGGACGGGGGTACGGGAAGAGGATGCAGGATGCCGGGTCATGGTGTCGGGTTTCATCGTGAACAGTACGGGGAGCGCAGGGGACAAGGGCGGGTCCCGCTTCTTAAAGGTAAAAAAATGTGCCTTAATGCGCCAACGGCCCGCGGGCCTTTTCCCGGGCATGGGTCTTTTTCCAGGCCAGGAAGCCCAGCCAGGCGATGACCACATAGAAGAGGTTCAGCCCGCAGAACAGCAGCAGGTGCTTGTAGAAATACAGGGGCACCGCCGCCGCGTCGGCGGCCAGCAGAAAGAGCCAGTTCTCTATTTTGCGGCGCGCGAGCAGCCACATGCCCGCGCAGGCCAGGGAAGAGCAGAAGGAATCCAGGAAAGGCACGTTGTTGATGCGGTAGGCCGAGAGCCACCCGTAAAGGCCGGCCCAGAGCAATACGAAGAGCAGGATGGCGAAGCCCCACTCCCTGCGGGAGCACCAGCTGACAGGGGTCTGGGCGGACTCGCCGCCGGGCGGGCGCCGGGTCCAGACATACCAGCCGTAGACGCTCATCACCAGGTAATAGGCGTTCAGTGCCGCATCGGGATAGAGGCGGTAGGCCGAGCCGATGAAAATCCAGATGCTCAGCAGGATGCCGGCGATGCCGCTGGGGTAGACCCACACGCTGTTGGCCCGCGCGCAAAGCACGCTGACGATGGCGAAGGCCACCGCCAGGGCCTCCGTCCAGCTCATGTTTTCCAGGCCGGCCAGCAGCGCCTGGGCGATCTCCTGCATGGTCATGGCCGCGGTTTAATGGTGCCCACCAGGCAGCCCGAGACGTTCCAGAAACTGAAGCTGCTGCCCTCGGGCGGGCCCTGGGGGATGGCTACCGTGAGCGTATGCCAGCCGGGGGCCAGGTCCAGGGGGATGTACCAGGGGTTGGTGCTGGTGCCCGGGCACCAGCCCGAGCGGCTGTAGTCGGAGGAGGACAGCCCGTTGCCGAAGTTGCCTGAAGAAGGGTTCAGCAGGCGGTAGCTGCCGCAGTCGCTGCGCCAGGGCGTAAAGGCAAAAATCTTTTTACCGTCCGCCAGCAGGGTATTCTCCCGGGGGGTGAACTCGTCGCCGCCGCCCCAGCCCCCGTGGCCGGTGCTGATGTAGCGCAGGCGCAGGTGCTCCACCGAGTCGGGGATGAACACCCGCACCCGCAGCGAATCGCTGCCGAAGAGGCGCCCGTAGTTCTGCCCGGCCATCTCCAGGATATTGACCGTGTTGAAGAGCGGGCGGGCCCAGCGGCGGGCGCTGTCCCCGCCGCCGGGGTAACAGCGCAGCGAGAGGGACACGGTATGGCCCTGGCGGTCGTAGTTGCCTATATAGACACCTATCCATACCTCTCCCGAGAGCAGGGGCAGCAGGTCGCTGATGTCCTGCACAAAGCGCGCCGAGTCGGCCCAGGGATAGCCGCGGATCTTCACCCGACCGTTGTAGGCGCCCACGCCGAAGGGCGTGAAAAAGCGCATCAGCTCCAGGGGAGGGCTATAACCCGGCACCGCCACCATGCCCTGGTAGCGGGCGCCGTCGCGGCCCCGGAAAACGGGTACACGGTCCAGCCCCCCTTCCATGGCGTCCAGCAGGCTGAGGCTGTCGCCGGCGGGCAGGGCGAAGACGCAGCCGGTACGGTCATAGGCGTCCCCGTTAGAGTATTGCGTCAGGGCCGCAAAGAGGCTGCCGTGGAAGCCTTCCGGCAGCCTGATCTTTTTCAGCACCACCGTGCCGCCGGCATACCGGTACACCTGGCCGGCCTGCCGCCCCGGCGGGTTGGGCAGGCTGTCCCCGAAATGGATCTGCTGCCGGGTAAACACCGGCACCGTGGTATAGCGCTGCCCGATGAGGATGGCCTGGTAGTCGGCTTCGTCCACCGGGCGGCCGCGCAGCGGGCTTTCCCAGAGGGAGTCGGTCACCGCGCTGGGCCGATAGAACGCATTGAGGAATCGGCGGCCGCGGGTGTAGCGCGCCCGTGCGCGCAACGCCGGGCCCGGATCCGGTGCCGCCGCGCCGAGCACGCGTGCCGCCGCGATGCCGGCGAGCTCGCCGCGCGCGGCGGCGGCC
>CBINPH010000323.1:0-3691 GCA_966252445.1 uncultured Chitinophagaceae bacterium
ATCTATGATACCGACGAGACCTTTTTCCGCTGGGCCTGGCAGCGGGTCGCCACCTGGACCTTCGACGGCCGGGGCCCCGCCGTCCATATTCACGGGGACAGCGACCGCCTGCTGCCCCTGCGCTATGTCCATGCGGATTATGTCATCCGGGGCGGTACCCACCTGATGGTCCTCAACAGGGCGGAAGAGGTATCGGCCATCCTCCGTACCCTGCTGGATCAGGCACTGGCAGCGGGCGCCGCGGAGGGAGCCAGGGGCTGGCCCGGCCCCGCTGCGGGAGAACAGGAAAAAAAATTGTTTTGATTATTTTTGTCACAAACGCGTTGCATGAAACGGAAATACATCCTGTCCCTGATACTGGTATGCCTGCTGGGAGCGGCGAGCGCCCAAACCTCCTATGTCGTGGGTTCTTTCAACCTGCGCTACGCCAATCCCGGCGACTCGGGCAACCTCTGGTCCCAGCGGGCGCCCATGGTGAGTGCCCTGATCCGCTTTCACCGGTTCGACATCCTGGGCACCCAGGAGGGGCTGCCGGGTATGCTGGACGATATATCGAGGGCCCTGCCGGAATACCAGCGTTACGGCATCGGCCGCGACGACGGCAAAGATGCCGGGGAACACTCGGCGATCTTCTTCCGCAAGGACCTGTTCACCATGCTGGACCATGGTGATTTCTGGCTGTCAGAGACGCCGGACAAGCCTTCCCTGGGCTGGGATGCCACCTGCTGCAACCGGATCTGTTCCTGGGTGCTGCTGCAGGACCGGAAGACCCACAAGAAATTATACGTCTTCAATACCCATTACGACTATCAAAAGGACCTGGCCCGCAACGAGAGCAGCAAGCTGATCCTGCAGAAGATCAAAGCCATCGCCGGCCAGGCTCCGGTGCTGTTCATGGGCGACCTGAACGGCGGCTATGACAGCCCCTGGTACAAGGCCATCGCCGGCTCCGGTATCCTCAGCGATACCCATGACAAGGCGCCCCATCCCTATGACGCCAATACCTCTTTCCACGGTTTCGGAAGGCTGCTTAAGGGCAACGATGCCATAGACCATGTTTTTGCCAGCGCCCAGTTCAGCGTGCTGCGCTGGGGCATCCTGACGGACAGCTTTCACGGGAAATATCCTTCGGATCATTTTCCGATCCTGACGGAGCTGGTGCTGCACTGAGTGGAGCAGATAACCTCATCCCCTGTCCAAACCCTTTGCTTGCTTGCCCATGACCGACGGCCAGCCTTTCGATGACAAGGCCCTGTTGTCCCGGATCGCGGATGCAGACCAGGAGGCGTTCAATATGCTGTTCGCCCGGTACCGCGACCGCCTCTTTCACTACCTGGTAAAGATCACCAAGTCCAGGGAGGCCGCCGAGGAAATGGTCCTGGACGTTTTTCTCAAGATCTGGACAGGCCGCGCCATCATCGGAGACATCGGCAATTTCGAGGCCTTCCTCTTCCGTGTGGCGCGCAACAAGGCCCTTGATTTTCTCCGCTGGGCCCAGAAGAGCCGTTTGCAGCAGCTGGAGATATGGTACCGCATGCAGGGGGAGACGGCGGCGGCCCCCGCCGATCAGCCCGTGTTGTACGGGGAGGTCCGGGCCGCCCTGGACCATGCCGTAGCCTCGCTGTCGGGCCAGCGCAGGGCCGTCTTCCAGCTCAGCCGCGAGCATGGCCTGACCTATGAGCAGATCGCCGAACAGCTCAACCTCTCCACCCATACCGTTCGGAACCACCTGGCCGCCGCGCTGCGCTTTATCCGCGCCCACCTGGGCACGGAGCTCAAATACATGATCCTCCTGTGGAGCCTTTGGCGCTGAGGGTTCCGGATTTTTTTTCTCCGCCATTGGTACACCCGCCTTTTTTTGCCGTCTTCTGTAGCGAGGGTCCATAAAACATGAAAGACGACAACAGCCGTTTGAGGGAGTTGTTCCGGCTATACCAGGCGAACGCCCTGGATGAGGAAGGTTATGCCGAGTGGTGGTCGCTGCTCCAGGCCCATGCGGGCGATCCGGGGCTCTCTGCCGCCCTGGAAGAGCTCTGGGAAGAGGCCGGCGCCGCCGGCCCGGCCATGGCGCCGGACGCTTGGGAGGAGAAGATGCGCCGCCTGCTGGCAGAAGAGCATGGCGCCGGCAGCCGCCCCCTGCCGCGGCGGCCCTGGTGGCGCGGCCGCCTTCCGCGTGCCGCCGCGGCGGCCGTGCTGGGAGCCCTGGCGGTGGCCGCCTATTACCTGGCGGAACAGGCTCCCTCGCCGGCAGGGTCCCCCGAGGTCCCTGCGGCCTTCGCCCACCTGCCTCCCGGGGGAGCGCGGGCGGAGCTGGTCCTGTCCAACGGCTCCGTGGTGGCCCTGGACAGCGCCGCCGAAGGAGTGGTCGGCCAGCAGGGCGGCATGCGCATCCTCAAGGCCGGCAGTGGGGGGATCGCCTACCGGGGGCAGGAGCGCGACCCCGAGGCGGTGGTGTACAACACCCTGCGCACGCCCCGTGGCGGGAAATACCGCCTGATCCTGCCCGACAGCACGGTGGTTTGGCTCAATGCGGCCTCCTCGATCCGCTTCCCGACGGCCTTCCCCGGGACTCAGCGGAGCGTGCAGGTGACGGGAGAAGCCTATTTCGAGGTCAGCGCCGACCCGCAGAGGCCCTTTGTCGTGACGGCCGACGACCTGACGGTCACGGTGCTGGGCACCCGTTTCGACATCATGGCGTATGAAGACGAGCCCGAGGTCTGCGCCCAGCTCCTGGAGGGGCGTGTCCGCGTGAACAAGGGGCATACCAGCGCCACGCTGAAGGCGGGGCAGTCGGCCCGCTGGGACCGGAACGGCGTCATCGCGGTGGGCAGCCATGTCCGGGAAGATGAAGCCCTGGCCTGGGTCCATGAGCTCTTCTGGTTCAACGATGACGACATCTACGCCGTGATGCGGAAGGTATCGCGCTGGTACAACGTTGATATCGAGGTGCGGGGAGACATCCCCAACCATTTCACGGGCTCCATCCCCAGGGACGTGGAGCTGTCCAGGGTGTTTGACATCCTGCAGGCCACCAGACACATGCAGTATACCATGGAAGACAACCATATCATCGTCACCCCCTAAAACCTGCGCCATGAAAACATGATACCCCCCTTAAAAAAAAACCGGAAACGTGGCAGCGTCTCCGGTCATTGCGGACGAAACGTCGCCATCTGTGCTACAAATCGCTGAACATTCATCCAAACCAAAAGTATGCACTCCAATGCTCTTTTCAAAAAAGGACCGATCCGGGCCCTGTTGATTTCCAAAACCGCCAGAGTCATGCAACTAACCACCTTAGTATTGCTTGGCGCCTTTCTTCAGGTCAGTGCGGCCGCCTTTGGCCAGCGGGTGACCATCACGGGAAACGACCTGCCGCTGAAACAAGTCTTTGCGGACATCAGGCAACAGACAGGATACAACTTCATCTATGCCAATGAAGACCTGCAGCAGGCCGCGAAGGTGACCCTGCACGTACGCCGGGAAGCGCTGCGAAAGGTGCTCGACCTGTGTTTCGCCGGGCAGCGCCTGGGCTACACCATCAACGGCAACATCATCATCGTCCAGCCCAAGACGCCGCCCTCCCCGGCGCCACCCGTACCTCCGGTCACGGTGAAGGGCCGGGTGGTGGACTCCGCCACCGGGGCCCCGCTGGGCGGCGTCACCATCCAGGTGCAGGGCAGCACCATCG
>CBINPH010000324.1:0-3684 GCA_966252445.1 uncultured Chitinophagaceae bacterium
GGGCGCTGGATTCGTTGAAATAGGTGTTGATCTTCTTAATGACGTCCACATTCAGCATCAGGAAATATTCCCGGTGCAGGTCGTTCAGGGCGAAGTCGGACAGGTTGTGAAAACCCAGCGCCAGTTCCGTGCTGAACCAGAAATCGCGCAGGTGCTGTTCCCAGGCCGCATGGTGGTTATATATCGTATCGTAAGCGGCGCTGTATAGGGTGATCGTGGAATCCAGCAGGCGAAGTGCCTTGGGATTGCTGAAGGCGAAACTGGCAATGTTGGCAAAGGCGTCCCGCAGGTTTTTGGCCTGGTTGAGGTAATGGCTGAAGGCCCCCGAGATCTCCCGGAAATTGAGGTCCCTACCTTCCATGACCTCCCGCGCGGTGCGAAGATCCTGGTCCGTGAGGGCATAGCGCTTATGCGCTTCTGCCAGGATGGAATCCTGGCGGGCCAGCAACAGCGTATCCAGCTTGTCCCGGCGTTCCGCCTGCAGGTATTGCCGTATGGAATCGAGTTGCTTCAATATACCGATGGCTTCCTGGGTGGTTTGCCGGGGGCTCGGCTTGCCGATCACGATATTGGGGATGTCCTGGCTGCTGGCCGGAATGAGTACCTGCCCCCCTGCGGGATAGAGGATGCGGTAGCGGGCATCCAGCGACTGCACGCTGATAAAACGGCTTGCGGGATCCAGGACCAGGCTGATGATGCCGTCGTTGTTGGTGCTGACCCTTGCGCCGTTGACTTCCAGGGTGAAGGGGGGGCGGACGGACACCGGATTATAGCGGTCTATGTCCACCCGGAAGCGGTAACGGGCCTGTCCCTGCAGCATGGGGAGCACGCCGAGGCATAGGCCAGCCGTAGCCAGCGCCCTACTGATCGGCCTGGATAGACAGAAAATCATCAGTGATGATATCGGCGTTAAAGATGACCTGCCCCCCATCGGTGATCAGCAGGCCCGTGGGCTGCCCTTTGGCGGTGGGCAGGTAAACCTGGAAATGTCCCTGCTCATCTGTGCTGGCCTGCCTTCCGAAGGCCGTAAAGGACAGCCGGGCACCGCCGACGACCCGGCCTTCCCGGTTGAGCAGCTGGCCCCGCACCAACAGGGAATCGTGGTTGCGCAGCAGGGGTACGAAGATCACGGGCAGGCTCTCCCGGGGGATGGTAATCAGGGTATCGCCGGAAGCCATATGATATCCCGGCACCGCAGCCGTCACCATCATCTTTTCGCCCAGGTTGGCAGCGCTGAGGTGTGCAATGACGGCCCTGCCGTTGGAATCCAGTGAACCGCTCTTGGTTTCGTTGCCGTCGCGAACCCGGATGATCCCGTGGGCGACGGGATCGCCCTTGCCCCCGTCCCCGTAAGCATAGATGGTAAGGTCAAAGGGCGTGGACGGGGGCTGAGGCCTGAATTTATACCCCGCGATCAGGATGAGCAGGAAGACAACCACCGAACCGCTGAGCTGGAGCTTCCCCTTGTATACATTGCCTTCGTACCGGGAAGAAGAGCGGAGGGCGCCGGTGAGGAAAGCCGTGGCGGCCAGCGCCGCCAGGACCAGCAGGAAAAAATAGGTGGTCACCGAAAGGGTCACGTCAGCGCTGTACACCGCCAGGATCAGCCAGGCGACGAGAAAGAGGACCACGCCGAGGAGGGTGACGTATACCCAGGTAAGTTGTTTCTTTTTCATGGGGTTATTCATGATCAACAATGGAACCTGTGCCGTCTGTGCAGGCCGAATACCGCCTTGTCCCGGTCAGGGCAGCCCTTGGACGGCGGCCCGGTCTCCGGCAGGCGGTTTTCACCTGTTGCCAAGTTACTGCTATTTTCGGGATTCCACGTCGTTTTCCTGTCCCGCGGCTTTCAGGCCGCATGAACGCCGAAACAACCCGTCAGGCAGGCCGGAGCTCCGCCACAACCGGCAACTACTGGGGGAGGCTCCTCCAAAGACCATATTGGCTCATGGGGCACCGTGGATTATTGGCTGCAATGTTCGTTCTTTGCAAAAAAATACCTCATGGTCCGTATCATTCATCATTACACTGCATTTATTGTTTCGTTTTTTTTTGCTCATTCCTTCGGCGTTAACAGCTCAGCAGGCATCTATACAGGGTACCATTACGGATACCTTAAGCGGTTTACCGCTGGGATATGCAAGCGTGGCCGTTTACCGGGCCACCGATTCAAGCCTGATGAACGGCACCATCACAGATACCACGGGGAAATTCAGGCTTGACCACCTTCAAAACGGCAATGTGTATGTCATGGTGAGGTTTATCGGGTATCAAAGGAAAATCATTCCTTCCATCCAGCTTGCTGAAGGCCAGGCCCTGGATCTCGGCACCATTACGGCCATGCCCGACAAACGATTATTGGACGAGATTGAAATTGCCGGAAGACGGACGGAGAATTACCATAAAATAGACAAGCAGGTATATGGAGCCAGGCAGTTTGAAGCCGCGAAAGGCGGTTCAGCACTGGATGTACTAAAAAACCTGCCAGCCGTCGCTGTCGATGGACAGGGCGGGATCAGCATGAGGGGTTCCACCGGCTTTCTGGTGTTGATCAATGGCAAGCCGGTGCTTATCGATGCCCAGTCAGCGCTCAGTCAAATCCCGGCCAATGCCGTGGAAAATGTCGAACTGATCACCACGCCCTCCGCCAAATTCGACCCCGACGGCAAAGCCGGCCTGATTAATATTACGACCAAAAAAGGTGCTGATGACGGGTTCAAATTTATAGCCAATGCGCAGGCTGTGCTGCCCAGCACCACGGATTATAACAACATCAAAAAGCCCGTTCGTTTCGGAGCGGACATCACGGCCAACTACAAAAAAGGAAAATGGGATATCACGGCAGGCGCCAACTATACCCGCAATGATGTGGAAGGGTACAGGGAAGGTGATGTGTTTACCCAGAACATGAGTCGCAACTATATTACGCATTTCCCGTCCACCGGAGAAAGAAGTTTTGACAAATACACATACGGCGGCAGACTTGCCGTCGGATACACCCCCGATAAAAGCAATTCGTTTTCGCTGGGCCTGTTCAACAGTGAAAAGTTTCAGGGACGTCTGGCTAATATTCAATACCACAATACCAGGACATACCTGAATGAAGAGACCCCATTCCAAGAGTATCAGTATTACAATTCGAACCTCCAAACCAAGGAAGGGACATTTACCTTGGGCAGCCTGGACTACCAACATGCCTTTTCCAAAAAATCCACGTTATCCGCTTCACTCCTTTATGAAAAAGATAATTTGTATGGCAACACCAAAAACCGGAACCTGGTGAGCGCAAAACCCGGGGCCGATACCATCCAATACGTTTTTAATCCCTATAAAAAGCCCATGGACGGATACCGCTTTAAAATGGACTATGCGACTGCCCTGGGAAAAGGCCAATGGGAGAGTGGCTACCAGTTCAGTCATTCGATCCAGGATGGGACATTTGACTACCGGGTGACGCCCGAACCTGTCACGCCAGCTCCTGAAAGATTTTCGGGTTCTGTACATTCGAAAAACCAGATCCACGCCCTGTATACCCAATATAGTGGCGAGGCCGGCCGCCTGGAATACATGGGCGGCCTGCGTTATGAATATGCCCGGCGCATTGTTCATTTATCTTATGACCCTGAACCGCATCACCTCAATTTAAATAACCTGTTTCCTTCTGCCAGCATACTGTATACCGTC
>CBINPH010000325.1:0-3670 GCA_966252445.1 uncultured Chitinophagaceae bacterium
AGCGAGCCGCCCCATTTGCTGTACAGGGGTATCCCCGTCTGTCCGCAGTCGCGGCTCAGCAGCACCTGCAGGGTGTCCCAGTATGTATTGGACCCGCGGGGATCCGACTGCACGGCGGCAGCCACCCAGAAAGACAGGAAAAGGGAGTCTGCGTTCCCGGGGTCGATGACCGGACTGATCAGGTCATCGACCGGGCCGTTCTGGGCATAGTCGAGGTTGCGCATCACTACCGCATGGCCGCCGCCATGGTGGGCCAGGGCCGTTCGCTCCCAGCCGATCGCCCCATCGGGGTTGCGCAGGTCCCAGCCGGCCGGGGGCAGGCTGTCGGCTTCAAAGCCCTGCGCCATGGGAGGACGCACCTCGGCGTCCAGCCGGAAGCCCGATTGGGCGCTGTCGTTGTCCGGCGCTTCGTCGGGCCGGCCATCCGGCAGGCGGCTGTAGGCCAGCAGCCGGTGGCTGCCCTGGCCGACGGTGCTGACCGGAAGGGTCAGGTGTACCGAGTCCTGGGAGGCCAGCTGCCCTTCCCAGGTCAAAGACAGCACACTGTCCCCGTCGATGCGGTATACGATGTCCACGCTGGTCAGCGTCTGTGAACCCCGGTTGCGCAGGGTCACCACCGGCGCAATGCGGTCTATGCAGATCTTGCCCGCCGGCTCCTGCACTGAAGAGACGGAGGCATCGTAGGCCCGCAGCATGACCGGTACGCAGCCGTCCGAGCTGAGCAGGGAGGCGCGGGGCCCCAGCAAGGCCGCCTGTGCACGCGCCACCTGGCCCAGGGTGAAGAAATGCATGCAGGAATCGTTGACATACTCCATGAAGTTCATGAACATGACGCCGGGGAAGGCGGAGGAGCAGGGGTCCTGGAGGTAGGGAAAATGCGGACACTGGTAAATCTCCGAGGATTGGGGTGGGGTGTCGTCCACGTTGTCCTCGGGACTGCAGGTGCCGTCGCCGTCGCCCCAGGGATGAAACAGGTTGAAATAGTGCCCGATCTCGTGGGTGCAGGTCCTGCCCCGGTCGAAGGCGTCCAGCACGTTCCCGGTGGTGCCGAAGGCGTTGAACTGGATCACCACGCCTTCCTCGTCGGCGGGGTACAAGCCCGGTGGCGTACCCACGCCGAGGTTATTGTTGCCCATGTTGCAGACCCAGATGTTGAGGTAGCGGCTGGGGTCCCAGGCGTCGGAGCCCCCCGTCACCGCATGCTTGACGTCGGCCGCAGCGTCTTCGGTGGAAAAGCGGCTGCGGGTGGTGCTCACGCGCACAATGCCGTTGCTGGGGCTGCCGTCCGGTGTACGGCGCGCCAGGCAGAAGCTCAGGCCCATGTCCCCCAGCAGGGACTTCCATATGGCCGGCACGCGGCTGGTGTCGGCATTCGAGGCACTGTAGTCCTCGTTGAGGACATCGATCTGGGATTGTACCTGGGCGTCGGTGATGCTGGCGGGGTTGCGCAGCACGATGTGGACCACCACGGGGATGGTCGCTGCCGCTCCCCGGAAGTTTCCGCGCGACAGGGGTTGGCTGAGGGTCAGCTGCCGCATGCGGGCGTACTGTTCCGCCAGGGCGGGATGCTTGGCCAGGGCCTCGCGGATGGCCTGCGGCGTGCCGCAACTGCGCTGGGCCTGGCTGGGACCGGCGGTCCACAGGATCAGCAGGAAAGGCAGGCAGACGCACCACCGGCGGCCGGAGAGCATGGGAAAGTATATGGAGGGTGCTGCCATGGAGGTATTTCCCCTCAAAAATAGCCCAATATCAGTATTCGGGGGCAGGGATTTGATGGACGTTCGTGACAGGCCCAGGGATGCACGGCCCTGTTCTGCCTTTCATGAGCTGGCTAAGCTCTTCATAAAGGCTATAATATCCTGTTGTTCATTTTCAGTCAGGTGGAGTTTCTGCGCCGGAAGCGTTTGATTGGGAAGGGATATGCCCAGCCCGGCGCCCCCACCGTTGTTGTAGAACTCCATGACCTGCTCTAAAGTGGGATAGGCCCCATTGTGCATATAGGGCGCTGTTCGGCGGATGTTCCGGACGGTAGGAATTTTAAATGCATGATTGTAGGCGTCGACGCCAATGACATCGTAATATCCCGGGTCAGGGTCCAGCGTGGAGTCCGTAGCGGATCGGGGAACGCCCAGCACCTCTGTTTCGCTGGCGACGTACTTGGGCGGGGTTATCCCATTGAACAGGGGAATAAAATGGCAGGTGGCGCATTTTGCCTTTCCCATAAACAAATTAAACCCATGTACCTCCTGGGCGGACAGGGCCGTCGTGTCTCCCCGCATATATTCATCAAAGCGGCTGTTGAGCCGGGTCAAGCTGCGGACATAGGACGCCAGGGCGTTGGTAACCTCATCCGCGGTGATCTGATTTTTGCGGTTAGCCGGAAACGCCGTGGCGAACAGTGCCTGATAGGACTTGTCGGCCGACACATACTGTATGACGGCAGACATCGATCCGTCCATTTCCGCCTTATTGGTGAGCACATCCCGGGTCTGATCCTCCAGGGTCAGGGCCCGCATGTCATAGAAATAATTGGATTGCAAGGCGGCGTTGATCAACGTGGGCACATTTCTTTTCAACAACTTGGCGGGGTCATGGATATCGGCAGGTTTGGCCAGTCCGTCCGTGAAGGCCAGGTCGGGCCGATGGCAGGTCGCGCAACTTCTTGTGCCCGTACCGGATAATCTGGTGTCATAAAAAAGCTTTTCGCCCAACGCCGTCTTGGCAGCCGTGATGTGAAATGCAGGCCCCGGCGAGAAGGCGTCCACGTTGAAGGCGTCTGCATCAAAAATCGTTTTTGCCTCCTGTCGCAACAATCGGTTGTATGTTATTTTAGGGCCGGGGAGGCTTTGTTCCAATTGCGCGATGTCGAAGCTGATCGTATTGGCGAACCGGGTAATGAACGCCGCCCTGTCAAAGGTCTCGAAGTCGGTATGTTGGCGCAGGTAGCTGATGGCCGTATCTAGGTCACCCAGCAAAGAAGAGTTGGCCTGTTTGCCTATGTATAAAGAAACCACGTCCCGCAGGCTTTGCAAGCATACGGCAGATTCCTGCATGCTGTTCAGGGAAAGGGCATTGTCATACCCGGTGATGCCCAGGGCGATGATCCTGAATATTTCCAGCTTGGCGGCATCCAGAATCCGCCAATCGGCCAGGTCGTGATTGGAAAAATAGTTCAGCAGATACCCGGTATTGGTTACCAGGTGCTCGGACTCGCTCAGGAGGGCTTTCCTGCTCGCGGTGTCCAACTGCGGGTATATAAACTGCTCGATGACCTGGAGGCCTAGGGGATCAATCGCCCGGGCCAGGGAAGGATCCAGGAGATCGGCATTTTCAATCTCCTTGACCGGGGGGCCGTTTAGCCTTTTGGTGAGATCGGAAGCAAAATAAGATGCTGCCCACTCAAATCTTTTGAACAACCATCTGGCATGGAGAAAAGCCTGCCGAACGATTTGGGTGTCGATATTTGGCTGGCTGGCATATCCACACAATGAGTCCTTTACGTAGTCGCGGAACTCTGCGACCTGGTCGAAGACATTTTTCTGAATAATTCGCTCACGCTTACTGGGTTTCTTTTCGGGTGTGACATGGGCCGGGTAGGGGACAAAACTGGTGATGAATAGCCCGGCAAGCACAATGGCCACTATTCCCCATTTCAGCATGATGCATCAGG
>CBINPH010000326.1:0-3664 GCA_966252445.1 uncultured Chitinophagaceae bacterium
GGGGTTCAGGGTGTAGGAGGTCTTGGCGAGCTGCGCCGTCACCGCCACCCCTTCTCGCGTCCTCATGGACAGGGTGAGCGGGTCGGCGCCGTAGATGGCCTGGCTGATACGGGTGACGTTGCTGCCGTTGGGGCCATCGTAAGCGATGCGGCTGTCCCCGTTGACCGCGGTGATCGTCCATCCCCGCCGGATGCCCTGCTGGCCGGCAGGGCCGTTGCGGTCGACGTAGAGGACCACCAGGTGGTTCAGGTCGCTGGTGTAGGCCACTTCCATCCCGAAGTAGCCTTCCGTGCCCAGCCCGCTCAGGCGGGCATCGACGACGCCGTCCTCAATGCTGGCGGAGACCGAGCCGTCGCGGTCCAGGAAGCTGTACCGGTCCAGCGGCTGCGACCCGCCGGCCCCGGCGGGATAGGCCCGCATGGCCGCGAGGAGGTCCTCGGCGAGCGGGTAGGCGCTGCCGAGCGGGTCGAGGACCGGAACCTGGTCGTACCAGTAATAGCTGGGCAGGTCCAGCGACAGGTCCCGGCCTCCGTCAGCCAGGCTGACCTGCATGATATGGTACATGAGGTATTTGAGGGAGTCCTCGTCCCGGGCCGTGGCCGCCGGTTGATGGTCCGTCACCGGGGGGGTGGGCCTCAGGCCTTCCTGCTTTCCGCAGGCCGTCAGCAGGGCCGCCAGGGCAAGGGTTGCAGGGACGAGCGGTAAAGCAGTGCGGGCTGGTTTCATGGGCGGTTCAATAGCCCGGCAGGACGGGGAGATGCCGGAAGATGACAAACAAATGTATACCACTCGTGCCCCTGGGCGAGGATAATCCAGGGAACGATGCATTTTAGCCAGGGGTTGCCCCGTAGAGGCCGGGCAAATAACTGCGGAACCTTATCTTTGCCGGATGCGATGCCATACGCTCGATACGGAACTTTTCAGGCTGGACGGCGGCGCCATGTTCGGCGTGGTGCCCAAGGCGCTGTGGGGCAAGGTTCATCCCGCCGACGATGCCAACCGCTGCACCTGGGCCATGCGGTGCCTCCTGGTGGAGGACGGGGACCGGAAGATCCTTATCGACACCGGCATAGGCGACAAACAGGACGAGAAGTTTTTTGGGCATTATGGCCTGGACAAGACCCATACCCTGTCCTCGTCCCTCCGTGCCCTGGGCTTCGGCCCGGAAGACATCACCGATGTGCTGCTCACCCACCTGCATTTCGATCATTGCGGCGGGGCTGTCCGCCGCGAGGGGGACCGGCTGGTGACCGCTTTCCCGCGGGCGACCTACTGGAGCAACGAGCGCCACTGGACATGGGCCACAAATCCCAATGCCCGGGAAAAGGCATCCTTCCTCAAAGAAAACATAATGCCCATACAGGAAAGCGGGCAGCTCCGCTTCCTCGACCTGAAGGAAGGCCTGGAGTTTTCCGATCATATACGGATACGCTTTGCTTATGGCCATACCGACGCCATGATGCTGCCGGAGATCCGCTACGGGGACCGGCGCCTGGTCTATATGGCGGACCTGCTGCCCTCGGCCCATCATATACCCCTGCCCTGGATCATGGCTTACGATATGTTCCCCATGACCACCCTGCAGGAAAAAGCCGCTTTCCTGCAGGAGGCCCTGGAAGGGAACTATGTCTTGTATTTCGAACATGACCCCGCTACCGAATGCTGCACCCTGGTGTCCACGGAGAAAGGCATTCGCCGGGGCGAAACCTTTACGCTGGCCGAACTGCCGCATTGAATACCCTAACCACGCCAACCCATGCCCGTACACCTGACACCTGAGAACAAGCTGAAGAAACTTATTGTGGTCGGCGACCGCGTGCTGATCAAGCCTTCCATGCCGGATGAGCGCACGCGGGGAGGCCTTTTCCTGCCCCCCGGGGTACAGGAGCGGGAAAAAGTGCAGCAGGGCTATGTGATCCGCACGGGTCCCGGCTATGTCATCCCGATCCCTGCCGACAGCGACGAGGCCTGGAAGGCCGAGGAAGAGCGCGTCAAGTACGTGCCGCTGCAGGCCCGGGAGGGGGATCTGGCCATTTTCCTGCTCGGCGCCGCTACGGAAGTGATATACGAGAACGAGAAATATTTCATCGTCCCGCAAAGTGCTATCCTGATGCTGGAGCGGGAGGAAGAGCTCTAGGCCCTTCGGCGAATACCTTCAAGACGACGGACATGCTGCACAAGACTGCAGGATTGGTGCTGCGCACGGTTAAATACGGGGAGTCCAGCGTGGTGGTGCGCCTCTTCACCGAGCTTTTCGGCGTGCAGTCCTACATGGTCAACGGGGTACGCAAGGCGGGTACGAAAAAAGCCGCCGCCAGCCTGCTGCAGCCGGCCCATTTGCTGGACCTGGTGGTGTACCAGCGCGAAGGCAGCCAGCTGCAGCGCATTTCCGATTTCCGTTATGCCTACCTGTACCGCTCCCTGTACGGTGACGTGGTCAAGAATGCCATAGCCCTGTACCTGGTCGAGCTCCTGGACAAGACCCTGCGGCAACCCGAGAGCCATCCCGAGCTGTTTCACCTGGTGAGCGACGCGTTGCGCTGGATGGACCAGCAGGAGCGCGGCACGGCCAACCTGCCCCTGTACCTATCCCTGCGCCTGGCTGCCCTGCTGGGCTTCGGTTTCTACGGGCGCTGGAGCCATGAGCGGCCCTACCTTGACCTCGGCGAGGGGCTCTTTGTGGCCGAGCGCCCCCACCATCCGCACTGGCTCGACGAGGCCTCCGCCCGGGCGGCCGACCAGTTGATGCAGGCGCCGGGCTTTGCCGAGATGCAGGCGCTGCCCCTGGACAAGGTCGGCCGTCAGCGCCTGCTGGCGGCCTGCCAGGACTATTATCGCCTCCACCTCAGCGGCTTCACTGGCCTGCGCTCCCCCGAGGTCCTGGCCACCGTGCTGGAATAAGGCGTTGCTCACCGACCCTGCGGGCCGGTTGGCCGATTCCGGGTTGCCCCTGCCGGCGCTGCCCCCGTAGCTTAGCCCCCCAAAAGCCGATCATGTCATCACGTGTATTGCTCATAGGCAGGAGCAGCTACCTGCTGAGGCGCCTGTCCGCGGCCCTGGAGAAGGAGGGCTTCATCAGCACCTGGACAAACAAGGGCGTGGGGGCCGCCGCCCGCCTCCGTCCCGAAGACTATGACCTCGTGGCTTTCGGCCGGGGCATCTACCGTTTCGACAAAGAGCGCATCAAAGAAATGTTCAGCACAGGGCGGCCCGGGATGCGCTATGTGTACGGCCTGGCGCCCATCATCGCCCTGCTGGTCGACCAGGTGCGCCTGGCTCTGGCGGAGCCCCCCGCCAGCAGATTCCGCCTGGAGCCTTTTTTTAAGGGGGAGCAGGGCCTGCAGATGCGTTTTTCCCTCCAGGATCCTGCGGATCTGCAGGTGGACCTGTACCGGCTCGGTCCCCTGTTCCGGGTACGACGCGAGACCCTGTCGCTGGGGCAGGTATGTCCCGGCAACCATACGGTGGCCCTGGCCGCCGTCTTCGGCCGGCGTCAGCCGGACTATGTGTCTGTCAAGTCGGGGAATGCCGTGCTGGAGGTACAACCGGTGCTGGTCAATGACTAGCCTTTAAGGGGCGACGACGTGGACGGGCCGCCCTTCCAGGAAAGCACGGAGGTTGTCCACCACGGTGTCCATGAGGCGGCGGCGTGCATCCAGGGTGG
>CBINPH010000327.1:0-3662 GCA_966252445.1 uncultured Chitinophagaceae bacterium
GGGGCGGATTATGTCGACATCGTCGGCACCGACATCTACACCCCTTCTCCGGTGTTTTACGACTACCCCACCCTGCAGCAGTTCGGAAAAGTCATCGCCGCCACCGAGATCGGGCCCAGTGAAGAAGGTTACGGAAGCTATGACGAGATGGCCGTGCTCAGCACCTTCCGCGGCAAGGCGGCCTGGTTCCTGCAATGGAGCAGCTGGCCGGGGGCCAAGGTCGCCATACGCGACAACCTCCGCTTCAGGGAGATGATGCAAGACCCTTCCGCCCTCACCCTGGACGACCTGCGGTGACGACGCTAACAAGGCCCGCCGCGCGGGCGCAATGACAACCTTATGATCCCTTCCTTTCGTCCCCTGCGCATTGTTTCGCTCAGCATCCTGTGCGGCCTGTTGCCAGGGGCATGCCACCATGATGCCCGCGAAGACTGGCCGGACTACCTGGGCGACAAGCGTGTCAGCCATTACTCCGCCCTGCACCAGATCGACACGGGCAACGCCGCCCGGCTGGTGCAAGCCTGGGTGTTCCACACCGGCGATGTGGACAGCCAGGGCCATTCCCAGATCCAGTGCAATCCCCTCGTTATGGACGGGGTGCTCTACGGCGTCTCGCCGGCCCTCAAGCTGTTCGCCCTCGACGCCGCCACGGGGCGGCGCCGCTGGATCTTCGACCCTTTTGCCGGGAGTGGCCACCCCGGCGGCGTCAATGCCTGCCGCGGCATGGCCTCCTGGAGCGGGGACGGGGGGCGTCGCCTGTTTTATACCGCCGGCTCCTACCTCTATGCCATCGACGCCGCCAGCGGCAAGCCGGTGACCAGCTTCGGCGACAGCGGCCGCGTCGACCTGCACGAGGGGCTGGACCGCGATGTGGCCAAACGCTATGTCACGGCCACCAGCCCCGGCATCGTCTACCGGGACCTGCTGATCCTGGGCACCCGTGTCGCCGAGGACGGCGATGCGGCCCCCGGCCATATCCGCGCCTTCGATGTCCGCAGCGGCCGGCGCCGCTGGATCTTCCACACCATACCCCAGCCGGGAGAATATGGTTACGGTACCTGGGAGGACAGTGCCGCCTGGACCTTCACCGGCGGCGGCAACAACTGGGCCGGCATGAGCCTCGATGAAAAGCGGGGGGTGGTCTATGTGCCCACCGGCTCGGCCGCCTTCGATTTCTACGGGGGCCTTCGCCGGGGACAGAACCTGTTCACCAACAGCGTGCTGGCGCTGGATGCCGCCACCGGCCGGCGGCGCTGGCATTACCAGACCCTGCATCATGACCTCTGGGACCGCGACCTGCCGGCGCCGCCCAACCTGGTCAGCGTGACCCACGGGGGGCGCCGCGTGGAGGCCCTGGCCCAGATCACCAAGACCGGCTATGTCTTCCTGCTGGACCGCGACAGCGGGAAGCCCCTCTTTCCCGTCGACGAGCTGCCGGTCACCGACAGCCCGGCCCTGCCGGGGGAGCGGCCCTGGCCCACGCAGCCGCGGCCGCGGCTGCCGGCGCCCTTCGCCCGGCAGCATTTCGGGGAGGTCAACCCCCTGCTGCCCGATTCTTCGCAGGAAAAGATCCGGCGTACCCTGTCGCAGATAGATACCGGCGATATGTTCATGCCGCCTTCCGAAAGGGGCACGCTCATCTTTCCGGGCTTCGACGGCGGCGGGGAATGGGGCGGGGCGGCCTATGATCCGGCTACAGGATGGCTCTATGTCAACGCCAACCAGGTGCCCTGGATCCTGACCATGGTGCCCGCCGGCGGGAAGACCATGGCAGGCCCCGGCGGCCATGGACGGCAGGTGTACCTGAGGCATTGCATGGCCTGCCACGGCCCGCAGCGGCTGGGCAACGGCAGCTATCCTTCCCTGCTGCACCTGGAGGCCAAATACAGCCGCGGGGCGCTGTCCCAGCTCATCGACAACGGGCGCAGGATGATGCCGGGCTTCCGGCAGCTGCCCGCCGCCGACAAGAAAGCCCTGCTGGCTTACCTGCTGGAACAGCCCACCGGCGTGTCGAAGGAAGCGGCAGACATCCCCCGGGAGCCACACCCGGTGCCCTACAGCATGACGGGATACAACAAGTTCCGCAGCCCTGAGGGTTATCCCGCCAACGCCCCGCCATGGGGGACACTCAGCGCCATAGACCTGAACAGCGGGAAGACCATGTGGCAGGTGCCCCTGGGCAACTATGCCGGCCTGCGGGCGGGAGCAGAGCCCACAGGCACGGAGAACTACGGCGGGCCTGTGGTCACTGCCGGCGGCCTCGTCTTCATTGCCGCGACCCTGGATGAAAAATTCCGCGTCTTCAACAAACGCAACGGGCGCCTGCTCTGGGAGACGGCATTGCCGGCGGCGGGCTACGCCACGCCGGCCACCTATATGGTAAACGGCCGGCAGTACGTAGTCATCGCCTGCGGGGGCGGCAAGCTGGGCACCCGCTCCGGGGACGCCTACGTGGCCTTCGCCCTGCCGGAAGGGCCTTAGAAGGAACACTGTATTTTTGCGGCATGACAAAAAAGGAAAGGTTCAGGTACGTGCTGGACTATTTTGCGGAGCACAATCCCGATGCGGAGACAGAGCTCCGCTATGAAAGCCCCTACCAGCTGCTGGTGGCGGTCATCCTGTCGGCCCAGTGCACCGACAAGCGCGTCAACATGACCACCCCGGCCATCTTCGAGCGCTTTCCCGACGTCGCTGCGCTGGCCGGGGCCCATTTTGAAGAGCTGTTCCCCCTGGTGAAAAGCATCAGCTACCCCAACAACAAGACCCGGCATCTGCTTGGCATGGCCCGCAAGGTCATGGAAGACTTTGGCGGGGAGATCCCAGCTACGGTGGCCGAGTTGGTCACCCTGCCGGGGGTGGGCCGCAAGACGGCCAATGTCATCACCTCAGTGGTACACCGGCAGCCCAACATGGCCGTCGATACCCATGTCTTCCGCGTCTCCGCACGCATTGGTCTCACCACCGGCGCCAGGACTCCCCTGCAGACCGAACGGCAACTGCTGAAGTACATTCCCGCCGAACAAGTCCACATCGCCCACCACTGGCTTATCCTGCATGGGCGCTATGTTTGCGTGGCCCGGCAACCCAAATGCGGCATCTGTGGCCTGCGCCCCGTATGCAGGTATTACACATCCCTGATATCGGGGCGGCGCGAAAAACCGTGAGGGATCGCCTCCGGGCGGCCCTGGTGCCGGGGCAGGAGGACACTTTCTTCCTGAATGGATCGCATCTTTAAAGAAACCATATCAGTTTCACGCTGCAACGAACCCCTAAGGCAGACACCCCTCATCAGGTTCCCGGGCAAACCCCAAAAGGCCAGGTCGTTCCCCGGGCGACGGGCACAGGCGGCATCTTCTTTCTCCCGGACAACCCCCAGGAAACGAAAATGTGGTACGGGAAGCATCTGGGCCTGGAGATCGGCGATGATGGCGCGGCCTTCAAGTCCCGGGATTGGGAGCGGCCCGACAAGATCAGCCATCTCCAATGGAGCCCCTTTGACAAAAACACGGAATATTTCCATCCTTCGGAAAAAGGCTTCATGATCAACTACCGCGTTCAGGGCATCGAAAAGCTGGTCGACAATTTGCGGGAAAACGGGGTCATCATCCTGGACGATATCCAGACCTGTGATTACGGGAAATTTGTCCACATCATGGATCCCG
>CBINPH010000328.1:0-3619 GCA_966252445.1 uncultured Chitinophagaceae bacterium
AAAGCAAATTTCCCGGCCCGGTCAGTCATCATCCCTGTCCCGGTCCCGCCCCCGGAAGGAGCGTCCCCCGCCTCCGCGTCCCCCCAGCTTGTTGACCGTATAGCTGAAACTCAGGGTATAGAACCGGGTCTTGTCGGCGAAGGGCGAGGACTTCACGAAATCGGGGTCGATGACCAGGTTGCGCTTGGCGATGCTGTTGGTGAGGTCGTTGACGCGGAGGGAGAGCAGCCCTTTTTTCTTGAACAGGCGTTTGGTGATGGCCGAGTTGATGACCACCAGGTTGTACCCGTCCAGGCTGCGGTTGTAGCTGCTGCTCTGCTTGTCGTAATTGACGTAAAAGCCGTATTTGATTTCCCAGGGCAGCTCCACCTCCGCGTCGAAGTCGCTGTGCATGTTGTAGTACTGCTGCCCCACAGGCGGCTCCAGGCCGCCTTTGATGGTCACCCCGGAGGTGAAGGTGGCGTAGTTCAGGTCGGCGCCGCCGGACAGAAAGAGGACCTCTTTGATGTTGATGTAGTATTTGACGCCTCCGCTGGCGCGCAGGTTGCCGTCCATTTCCTGCTGGATGGTGATGTTGCCCGTGTTGGCGTTGATGCTGCTGGTGTAGTCCGTCTGGTTGTAGCGCTGGATGAAGCTGCTGTAGTCGGTATGCCCGTGCAGGTTGACCGAGGACTTCTTGTTGAGGAAGAAGGTATAATCCAGGTTACCCCCCAGCTGGTAGTTGGCGGGCACGTTCTGGGGCTGGGTGGTGATGACCCCGGTGGCCGTGTCGAAGGTGTTGATGGACTGGATCTGGTTCCGCGCCAGGTTGTAGTAGGTGCGCAGATTGAGGCTGTTCATGGTGCTGGTGCTGTAGCGGTTGAACCGCAGCTGGAAGCGGCTGGAAAACTCCGGGCGGAGATTGGGGTTGCCCATGAAGATGTGCTGAGGGTCGGTGTTGTTCACGGTGGGCTGCAGCTGCTCAAAGGTGGGGGGACGCAGGCTGCCGTTGTAGTCGAAGGAGAGCTTGTTGTGCTCGTCGAACTCGTAGCGGACGCCGGCGCGGGGCGTAAGGCTGAAGCGCGTGGTCCGGTAGGTGCTGTCGGCCAGGAAGTTGACGCCTTTGGTCAGGATATACTGGTAGGCCACCCCCAGCCGGTAGCGGAACTGCTTGATATGGATCGCATAGTCGGCAGACAGGTTGTGGTTGTAGTTGTGGTTCCTGTACTGGTTGCTCAGCAGGGAGTCGAAGACGCGGCCGCCACGGCTGAGGTCGAAAGAAGAGTAGTCGTTGAGGTTGTTGTCCAAGCCGACGTTGTAGCCGAGGTTGAGCTGGGAATGATCGCTCAGGAAGGGGCTCATGTAGTTGATCCGGAAGTGCAGGCCTTTGTTATCGGTCTCCTGCACCTTCTGCTGGTCGGTGGTGTCGGTACTGGCCGTCTTCAGCTCATGCCGCAGGGCATACACGTTGGTGACGCCGTGGCTCTTGTGGCGGCCGTAGCTCAGGTCCGTCTCCACGCGCCGCCCGGGCTTGCGGAACCGGTACAGCAGGTTGAGGTTGGAGTTCATGCCGGGGGACTTCCTTTCGCTGCTGTTGCGGCGGTTGCCTTCCGTGAGCAGGGCGTCCGCCTGGTCTGTATAGGTATATTCATTGTAGCTCGCGCTGTGGCTTTCATTCTGGTCAAAGGACTGCCGGAAGCGGATACGCAGGGTGGAGTCGGGGTTGTACTCGAAGCCGCCGTTCAGCCCATAGCCCTTGCTGTCCCCGGAATTGGCATTGGACTGGTTGACGAAATAGGAGGTGTCGGCAAAGAAGTTCTGCTTGCGGGAGTTGCCGTAGCCTTCATGGTTGCTGCTGTTGTAGTTCATCCCGATGCGATAGCTGAATTTGGGGTTGACGTAATCCCGGTAAAAGGGTCGCAGATGGTAATTGTAGCTGTCTTCCACCCCCTTGTTGCCTTCCAGGCGCACCACGCCCATTTTCTCGCCCTTGAAGAGGTTGCCCCGGAGCCGTCCGTCGGCCTGCCCCCGGTCGCTGCCGCTGGCGAAACCGTTCAGGTAATATCCTTTCTTCTTGTCTTTTTTGATCACCAGGTTCAGGACCCGGGGTTTTTCCGGGTCGGAGGCGTTGTACTCCTGGTCCGGATCGTTCATTACCTCGATCTTGTCGAGGATGGTGGCGGGGATCATCTTCAGGGCGTCCTGGGCATTCCCTTCCAGGAAGGGCTTGCCGTCGACCAGGATGCGGGTGATGGGCTTGCCCTGGGACTGGATGTTCCCGTTCTGGTCCGTGATCAGGGCGGGAATCTTCTGGATCAGTTCCTCGGCGGTGGCGTCCTCCTCGGTCTTGTAGGCGCTGGGGTTGAAGGTGATGGTGTCCCCGTGTTCCTGCATGGCCGGCCTGTCGGCCGTGACCTCTACGGAGGAGAGGGTATGGGCGGTGATCTGCAGGGTCAGGGTGTCGAAGTTGACCGCCGTGCCTCCCGAAGGAAAGCTGAAGAGGGTATCCAGGGTCTCGTAGCCCAGGTAGGAGATTTTCAGCAGGTAAGGCCCGGGTCCCGGAGGTGTTAGGGATAGCTGGAAACGGCCGTTTTCCGCCGTGCGGTCCCCGGCGATGGCCAGGGTGTCGGCCTGCCGGTACAGGGAAACGCTGGCAAAGGCCAGGGGAAGGGACTGCTCATTGCCGACGATGACCCCCCGGACCTGGTGCGTGCCCGATGGAGCCTGCGCATATGCCGTCATGGACAGGCCGCAGAGGGCCAGTCCCATTCCCCATCGTCTGATTATCCCCATCGAAGATTGTGTATAATTGTTTTCCGCCGAAAAGTAAGCCAGGAAAACCAGCCCGGCAAGGACAAAAGGATAAGTGGTGGATGGGGCTGTACAGGGGTTTTTCTCCCGGCCGCTGAACAATTTCCGCAGCCGCCAAAGCACTATATTTGCTAACTTTGTTCCCCGCTCTACTGACAGCTTGGCATAATTCCCAAATCAGCATGCATTTTGCCGGCATTCATGAGCATTTTTCTTAATATTGACAGACTGAATTTCAACAACCGCATAATATGATTGGGTTTTTAACAAAGGTATTTGGGGGGAAGAAATCCGACCGGGACGTGAAGTCCATGTTGCCTGTGGTGAAGCGGATCAACGAAGAGTTCGAGAAGCTCCGGGAGGTGTCCAACGACGAGCTGCGCGGCAAAACAGCGGTCTTCAGGGAACGCATCAAGGCATACCTCGAAGGTATAGACGCCGAGATCAAGGCCAAGGAAGCCGAGGCGGAGGACCCGGCAATGACCGATATCTTTCAGAAGGACGCGATCTACCAGGAAGTGGACAAGCTGACCGAAAAGCGGGACGAGAAACTGGAGGAGGTGCTGGACGAGATCCTGCCGGAGGCCTTTGCCGTGATGAAGGAAACGGCGCGCCGTTTCCGCGAAAACGCAGAGCTGGAGGCGACGGCCACGGAGCTGGACCGCCAGCTGGCCGTGGGCAGGGAGCATATCCGCATCGAGGGGGACAAGGTCATTTTCCGCAATTCCTGGACGGCCGCCGGCACCCCCATCACCTGGAACATGGTGCATTACGACGTGCAGCTCATCGGCGGCATGGTCCTGCACCAGGGCAAGATCGCCGCGATGGC
>CBINPH010000329.1:0-3607 GCA_966252445.1 uncultured Chitinophagaceae bacterium
GAACGCCGCGGTGTTGGTCGCCGTCGCGGACTGGTTCAGGCCGGCGGAGGCCTTTCGCGCGCTCCGCACCCTGACCATCCCGGAGACCTATGCCTCCGACCACCTGCCTGTCGTGGCTGAGCTGGTCTATTAAGCCTCCCGCCTCCTTGGGATGGCAGGGAAATTTTTTTATCTTCGGTATGCCGGGGAGCGCTCGCAGGCGCTCCCCGGCCTATTTCCGGTAATCCCCTGCCCATGAAAAAATACCTGATCCCCGCCGCCTGCAGCCTCGTCCTGCTGGGCGCTGCCCTGTCGCTGAATGCCTTTCTTCCGCCCGCCGCCCCTAAGGCCGCCCCGCCCAATGTCGTGATCATCTTCATGGACGACATGGGGAACGGCGACCCGGTCTTCAACGGCGGCATCGGCTACGCCACCCCACAGCTGGACAGGCTGGCCGCCGAAGGCATGCGCTTCACGAATTTTTATGCGGCCCAGGCCGTCTGCTCGGCGTCCCGCGCCGGCATCCTGACAGGCTGCTACCCCAACCGCCTGGGCATTCACGGGGCATTGATGCCCTGGGCCAAGATCGCCCTGAACCCCCAGGAAGAGACCATAGCCTCCGTGCTGAAAAAAGCGGGTTACCGTACCGGCATGGTGGGCAAATGGCATCTGGGCGCCAGGGCGCCTTACCTGCCGACGCACTACGGCTTCGATGAATACCTGGGTCTGCCCTATTCCAACGACATGTGGCCCGTGGATTACGACGGCAGCACCATCACGGACAGCAGCGATCACCGCTACCGCTATCCTCCCCTGCCCCTGCTGGAGGGCGACAGCACCCTGCGCATCATACGCAACCTCCGCGACCAGGGACAGCTGACACAGACCTATACGAAGCGGGCATGCCGTTTTATCCGGGAGAACAAGGCGCATCCCTTCCTGCTGTACTTCGCCCACTCCATGGTGCATGTGCCCATTGCCGCCTCCCCGGCCTTTGTGGGCAAGAGCGGCTCCGGCCTTTTCGGCGACGTCATGGAAGAGGTCGACTGGTCGGTGGGCCAGGTCCTCAAGACCCTGCGCGAGGAAGGACTGGAGCAGAACACCCTGGTGATCTTTACGGCGGACAACGGACCCTGGCTGCGCTTCGGGAATTGGGCCGGCAACACCGGTGGCCTGCGGGAGGGAAAAGGCACCTCTTTCGAAGGGGGGCAGCGGGAGCCCTGCCTCATGCGCTGGCCCGGGCATATCCCTGCAGGCACCGTATGCAACAAGATTGCCTCGACCATCGATCTGCTGCCCACCCTGGCGAAAATCTGCGGAGCTCCACTGCCCGCGAAGCGCATCGACGGCGTCAACATCCTGCCCTTGCTGCTTGGCGACAAAGACGCGGATCCCAGAACGGAGTTCGTGTACTACTACAACACCAACAGCCTGGAGGCCATCCGCCAGGGACCCTGGAAGCTGGTGTTCCCGCACAAATCCCAGACCTACAAGAAGTTCCCGCCCGGCAAGGATGGGTACCCTTCCCCTTATGCCAGCATGCAGGTGGAGCTCGCGCTTTACGACCTCAGCAGGGATCCGGGGGAGACCATCGACGTGAAGGATAAGCATCCCGACGTGGTGCAGCGGTTGCAGGCCCTGGCGGACAACTACCGGCGGGACCTGGGTGACGACCTGACCGGGGCGAAGGGCAGTGGCCGGCGCCCTGCCGCGCAGCTGCCCTAGTCGGACAAGGAAGCCCTTCTGAAAAAGCGCCATGCGCGGCGTCCGAAAGGCCGGGCGCCGGCTTCCGTATGGCGCGCTCGGAACGCGCGCTGCACCATGTAGACCCCCGTCAGGGTAATAACCACGCCGAGGATGATGGGCCAGGTCAGCGGCTCACGCAGGAGCACCCAGCCCAGGAACAGGGCCACCAGAGGGTTGATGTACCCATAGATCGATACCTGGGTCGGCGGCAGGTGTTTCAGCGCATACTGGTAAGCGCTGAATCCGACCAGGGAGCCGAACACGACCAGGTAGGCGATCGACAGCCAGGCCACAGAATCCACCGCTGCCAGGGGCACCTCCTCGCCGCTCACCCAGCTCGCCAGCGCCAGCGCCGCCCCGCCCAGCAGCATCTCCCAGCCGCTGGCATAGAACACGTTCATCTGAAAGGGCCGCCGCGCGATGTAGATGCTGGCCAGCGACCAGCCCAGGACCGCCAGGACGATGAGCAGGATGCCGAAGCCGAAGCCCGGCTCCACGGGATTGCGTAGCAACGGGTAAAACACCCCGACGATGCCCGCGAAGCCCAGCAGCAGCCCGGTGACGATGGTGGCATTGATCCGCGCACCTTTCAGCATCATGATGCTGAACAGGGCCATGCAAAGGGGACTGAGCGCGGCCAGGACGGAGGCCAGGCCGCCCGATACTGTTTCCTCGCCCCAGCTCATGAGGCCATTGCCCGCACCCAGCATAAGGGTGCCGACCAGCGCCAGCCGCAGCAGCGTTGCCAGGTCGGGAAGCGGGTGCTTTTTCACCAGGAACCAGCCCACCACCAGGGCGCCGCAAACCAGCTGTCGGATGGCGGCGAGCATGAGACCGGGGATATGCTGTACCCCGGTGCGCATCGCCAGATAGGTGGTGCCCCAGAAAAAGCAAACGAGCCCCAGGGCAATGAGGGCCTTGGTCTTCTGTGTCATGATTGAGGGATTCATAGGGTTTTCTGTTCGCGGGCCCGGCAGCCGGGCCTCAGTCGCTTGTCGGAGGGGTCCGGGAGCTGACCTGTATCCTGTTCCAGCCGTTGATCGCCACGATGGCCATGATCAGGGCGGCCATCTCCTGCTCGCTGAACAGGGCGGCGGCCGCATCATAGACCTCGTCGGGCACCCGTGTCTCCGCCAGCAGCGTGATCGACTCGGTCAGGGCCAGGGCGGCGCGCTCCCGTTCGGTATAGAGATCCGTCTCGCGCCAGGCGTCCAGGAGATACAGGCGCTTTTCGGTCTCGCCCGCCTGGCGGGCGTCGCGGGTATGCATGTGCAGGCAGAACGCGCAACCGTTGATCTGGGAGGCCCGTATTTTGATCAGCTCATACAGGGAGCGGTCCAGCCCGCTGTTGCGCAGGTACGCTTCGAGCCCCTGCATGGCCCGGAAAGCTTCGGGCGCTACCTTCGGAATGTTGATGCGTCGTTTCATGGTATGGTCAGTTTCCGGTTTCCTGATTCCTGTAAGGTCGATAACGCCGCAAAGGTCCGCCAAAAAGGGATACCAAAACAGATACAGAATTCTTATTTTTGTGCATAACAGATGAAATGCACGGATCATGAGCACACACCCAACACCCTATATCTATGAACGCGTAGCCGCCCAGCTGGAGCGCCTCATCCGCCAGCAGGTATTCCAGGTCGGCGACCGCATGCCCTCGGTGCGGGAGCTGAAAGAGCAGTACGGCATCAGCATCAGCACAGCCCTGCAGGTATACAGCCAGCTGGAACGCAAGGGGTTGGTGGAGCCCCGCGAAAAGTCGGGGTATTTCGTGCAGTTCTCGCCTCGACGGTCCGCCTGCCTGGACCGCAGCACCACGCCGGACCAGATTGCCCGGCCCGTCAGCATTGACGCCATGGTGGCCGAAACCCGCGACAGCGCCTCA
>CBINPH010000330.1:0-3590 GCA_966252445.1 uncultured Chitinophagaceae bacterium
TCGCAGCTAGAAACGCGGCCAACCGCTCAAACCACGCCGGCCACGGACGAGATCAGCGACCATTATGATGCCCGCATCGACGACTACGGCATCCATGTGCTCATGGGGCCGCACCGCCGGCCTATTCCCCGGCTTTCGCAGCATGTGCTGCTTACCTGCCTGAGCTTCCTGTTCACCCTGCCTGTGGGCCGGGTCATGGGGGAGCCCGATGCGCGCAATGTAAAGGCGAACGCCCTGGTCCGGAAGCTGGGGTTTCGCTTCATCAAACAGATCAGCATGTCGTACAAGACGGCGAACCTGTACGCCCTGGACAGGGACGTGTTCAGGCGCCGGCAGCCTGTTTAACCTTTGTAAACCAGACCCGATGATGCCTCCCAGAAACACGACGGTGGACCTGGCCCGTGGATTTACCGTGGCCATCATGCCGGCGGTGCACGCCGCCTCTCTGTACGGGACGCCGGCGGTGCACCGCTCCTGGCTCGGGCGCCTGCTGGCCGCCCTGGCCGAAGGCCCCGGCGCCCCGCTCTGTCTCTTCCTCAGGGGCCTCTCGCTGACGCTGGGCCGTAAAAAGCCGCCCTCGCGGCTGCTGGGCAGGGCGCTGCAGCTGCTGGGGGAAGGCCTGCTGCTCAATGCCCTGCGGCTGGTGCTGCCCTACCGCCTGGGCTGGCTGCCGCCGGCCCTGCTGCGGGATCTCGGCATACCGCCGGGGCGGGGAGCGTCGCGGCGCCTGCTGCTGCTGGGCGACATCCTGCCCTGTGCGGCTGCCGCCTATCTGACGGCCGGCCTGCTTTACCGCCGCCGCCGCTATGGGATGCCGGCCGCCGTCCTGGCGCCCCTCGTCGCGGCGGCCTCTCCCGCAGTCTGGGCGTTATCGCGACGCCATCCCCGCCACGCGCTGCTCTCCCTGCTGGGCGGCGAGCCGCCGCGGGTCTTTTTTCCGGTCTTCCCCTGGATGGCCTATGCCCTGGCTGGCCTGGCCTGGGGCGCCCGCCTGCGCAGCGCCCCTGCGCAGCGGCTGCGCCTGGAGGCGCTGGCCCTGGGCCTGGTGCTGTTGCTGGCCGGCCACCGGCTGCGGCGTCGTGAGCCGAAGGCCTGGAACGCCAGCTTCTACCGGCTCGGCCCCGGAGGCACCCTGACGCATATGGGCATCGTCATGCTTTGGTGGTGCCTGTGCATGGTTGGCGCCGCCAGGCTGCAGGGCAGCCGCCCCCAGCGTTTTCTCGCAGCGCTGAGCCGGCAGATCACGCCGGTATACCGCCGGCAGTGGCTGCTGGTGCTCTGGGGACTGCCCCTGTTCGGCTACCGGAAGGCCGGCCTGCTGAAGACGCTGGCCGGCATGCTCTGCGCCACGGTACTCACTTTCGCTCCCGTCAAATATTCAATACAGGAATCATGAACCGCATCTATGACTTTGCCGGCATCGGCATAGGACCTTTTAACCTGGGGCTGGCCGCCATGTCGGCCCCCATCAAGGGCCTGAACGCGATCTTCTTCGACGAGCACCCCCGTTTCTCCTGGCATCCCGGGCTCCTGCTCGACGAGGCTACCCTGCAGGTGGCCTTTTACGCCGACCTGGTGACCCTGGCCGATCCCTGCAGCCGTTTCAGCTTCCTGTCCTACCTGAAGGCCAGGGGAAGGCTCATCCCGTTCAGCATCCGCGAGCAGGCCTACATCACCCGGAGAGAATACCTGGACTACTGCGAATGGGCCGCGGCGCAGCTGCCCACCCTGCGCTTTGGCCGCCGGGTAGAGGCCGTGCACTTCGACCCCTTTGCGAAGATGTACCGCCTGCAGGTGCGCCATGGCGCGGCCATGGAGGAATATGGCGCGCGGAAGCTGGTCATCGGCATAGGCTCCCGCCCCTTCATCCCCCTTTGTGCGGGAAAGATCCGCAGCCAGGACGTCTTTCACTCGGAAGACTACCTGCGGCACAAGGAGAGCCTGCTGGGCCGCCACTCGGTCACGATCATCGGCTCGGGCCAGAGCGCCGCCGAGATCTTTGATGACCTGCTTTCCGTCAGCGAGCGGTTCAGCCAGGGCCTGTACTGGTTTACCCGCGCCCGGCGTTTTTTCCCCATGGACTATTCCAAGCTCACGCTCGAAATGTCCACGCCGGATTACATCGACTACTTCTACCGGCTGCCGCCTGAACAGAAGCCCGCGGTGCTGCGGAGCCAGGCGCCCCTGTACCGGGGCATCAACCGGCAGCTCATCAGCCGCATATACGACCGTCTGTATGCCATGAGCATAGCCAAAACGGAACTGCCGGTGAACCTGTATGCCTGCTGCGAACTGACCGGGATGGCGGAATGCCCCCCGGGGTTCCGGCTCGAGTTCGTCCACAAGGAGAGGAAGCAGGCTTTCGCGCATTATACGGAAGCGGTGATCCTGGCCACGGGCTATTACCCGAGAACGCCTGCCTTCCTCAATCCCATCTGGGAGCAGGTGGCCTGGGACGCGGACGGGTGGCTGCAGGTGGGTCCTGATTACAGCATCGACCGGGCAGGCGGCAACATCTTCGTGCAAAACGCCGAAGGGCATACGCACGGGTTCAATGCGGCGGACCTCAGCCTGGGCCCTTACCGGAATGCGGTGATCATCAACGCGATCCTGGGAGAAGAATATTATCACATCAGCAGGAAGAACACCTTCCAGCGCTTCGGCGTCCCGGAGAAAGCGGAGCTGCCCCTGCGGGAGCACCGCGCCCTGGTCTCCCAGGGCGTTCGGACTTAAGGTTGGGGGAGGTAGACTTGAACAGGTTCATTTTGGCCAGCTAATGTTCATTATTTCTTATGGTTTTAGGTCAAAAGTTATTTTATCAGCCGGTACCAGTTTAGATATATCAATATTAGGAAGTATAAAATTGGAAAATTCTGAATTTTCCAATTTCGTATGTAGCACGCCACGCAAAGTACTGGTGGTCAGCACGGCAAGATGTTCTGCAAATTGCCTAGGGAAGCTAATCTTTTTTTTGTCCGCGGTAATCTGCTTTTCCCATGCTTGGGGTTGAATATCAAAGAGGCAACTTACCCCGCAAATAATAAAGGCCTTTTCATTTTGTAAGAAAGTACATTTGCTAAGAACAGAAATTGTGGTTTCCTGGATATCAATACCGAAACTAAGTGTATACTTGAGCGTTACCTCTTGTTCCGCATCGAGAAATGCGTCCTTATCAGTTGCAAACTCTCTGGTTGTTATCGCTTTTAACTTAAAGGGGAGATGGAATGCATTTTTTTCTTCTTCCATACAACAGAAATATTAAGCTACAGAAAAAAACTCACCCTCTTCTTGATGGGATGTAGAAGGACTATGTTTTTTTCTAATTTGATAATCTTGAAAGGCTAAAAGACTTGATTGATAAAGGCACTCTACAGGGGTTGACGAAGGTTTGAAAGTTTGCATTTGACTAATAAATGATTCTGTTACACCCTGTATCATAAATCCCTGGACCATAGTATATTTCTCAAACGATACGGGGGTTTCCACTGATTCGGGTATAATAAGGAGTTGTATACCCAGCACCTCCTCTAGTTTGGAAATAGTTTGCAAAGAAAGATTCTCCTTGCCTTTTAATATCTTACTTATATATT
>CBINPH010000331.1:0-3545 GCA_966252445.1 uncultured Chitinophagaceae bacterium
TTGCGTTTCTCGTGGGTGGCGGTGATGTCGAGAAAGACCAGCTCGTCGGCGCCCTGTTCGGCATAGAGGGCCCCCAGCTCCACGGGGTCGCCGGCGTCGCGGAGGTTCTCAAACTGAACGCCCTTGACGGTGCGTCCATCGCGGATGTCCAGGCAGGGTATGATTCGTTTGGTCAGCATAGCTTTTTTCTTGGCGGGGAAGGTTAACCCAGGAAGGGCGCGAGCTCCCCCAGCCGGATGCGCCCCTCGTAGAGGGCTTTGCCCACGATGGCCCCCTTGCAGCCGATATCGCGCAGCCGTTCCAGGTCCTCGATGCCGCTCACGCCCCCGCTGGCGATAAAGAACAGGTCGGGGAAACGGCCGATGATCTCTTCGTAGAGCTCCACGGAGGGACCCTGCAGAGCCCCGTCCTTCGCGATATCCGTGCAGAAGAGCCGGGTGACGCCCTGGGCCGTTTTTTCCGCGATAAAGTCCAGCACAGGCCATTCGGTCTGCTCTTGCCACCCCGCCACAGCGATGCGGCGGCCTTTGACATCGGCGCCCAGCAGGATGCGGTCCCCGCCATAGCGGCGCAGCCAGCCGGCGAAACGAGCGGGCTCCTTCACCGCCACGCTGCCGACGGTGGCCATGGCGGCGCCGGCCTCGAAGATGAGGCGCAGGTCCTCATCCTGTTTCACGCCGCCCCCGAAATCGATCTCCAGGGAGGTCTTTCCGGCGATCTCCTCCAGCACTTTCCAGTTGACCACCTGGCCGGCCCTGGCTCCGTCGAGGTCCACCAGATGCAGGCGGCGGCAACCCGCCCCTTCGAACATGCGGGCCATCTCCAGGGGGCTGCCCCCATAGGTGGTGACCTTCCCGTAGTCGCCCTGGGTGAGCCGTACGCATTGGCCGCCGATGAGGTCTATGGCCGGAATGATCTGCATCATGGATGTCATGCTCGATAAATGTTTATGTCTCCCGCAGGAAATTGCGGAGGATACGCTCTCCGGCGGCGGCGGATTTTTCCGGATGAAACTGCACGGCGTAAAAATTATCCCTGTGCAGCGCGGCGCTGTACTCCGGACCATACGCGGCGGTGGCGGCCGTGCCGGCACCCCGCTCCACGTAATACCCGTGCACAAAATAGACGTAAGCGTGTTCTTCCAGGGCCCTGAACAGCGGCCCCGAGAAACCATAGATGTCGTTCCAGCCGATCTGCGGGATCTTGCCGCTCCCGGGAGGGAAACGCCTTACCGCCAGGTCGAAGACCCCCAGGCCCTCGGTGTCGTTCTCTTCGGAGTGGCGGCAGAGCAGCTGCATGCCCAGGCATACGCCCAGCACCGGTTGCTGCAGGCCGGGAATGACGCGGTCCAGGCCATGGTGGCGGAGGTATTGCATGGCCGTGGATGCTTCCCCTACCCCCGGAAAGATAACTTTGTCGGCCCGCCGGATGCGTTCCGGGTCGTCCGTGAGCTGCGCCTCGGCCCCGATGCGGTGGAGGGCATTCATGACGGAACGGGTGTTGCCCGCATTGTATTTGATGACGACGATGTCCATGGTCTTGGGTTTAGCGTGCTCTTCCACTCAGGATGCAGGGACGCCCCGGACGCCCTGCACAAAGGCGCGGGTAGCCCCGGCGGCCTCCTCAGCGCCCTGCAGGGCCCTGATGTAGGCGGTCCCGATCACGGCGCCGGCACAATGCCGGCAAGCCGCCTGGAAGGTGGCATGGTCCCGGATGCCGAAGCCCACCAGGACGGGATGCTGCAGCCCGGCAGCCTCCAGCCGGCGGAAGTAAGCCTCCTGCCCGGCGATGTCCTTCTCCTTGCCCGTGGTGGAGGATGAGGACACGGCATACACGAATCCCCGGCTGAGCCCGTCAATGGTCTTCAGGCGCTCCGGGCTGGTCTCCGGTGTCACCAGGAATACGCCATGGATGCCGAAACGCTCGAAGAGCGGACGGTAGCTTTCCTCGTATTCCTCGAGCGGCAGGTCGGGCAGGATGACCCCGTCAATGCCGGTATCCCGGCAACGGGAGAGGAACGCCTCCATCCCGTATTGCAGGACCGGGTTGAGGTAACCCATGAGCAGGGCCGGCATCTGTATCTCGTTGCGGAAGCCCTCCAGCTGGCTGAAAAGCTTCTGCAGGGTCATGCCGTTGGCCAGCGCCCGGGTGCCGCTCTCCTGGATCACGGGGCCGTCGGCCAGCGGATCGGAGAAAGGCATGCCAATCTCCACCAGGTCTACCCCGCTGTCCTGCAAGGCGCGGAGCACCGGCCGGGTGTCTTCCAGGCGGGGAAAGCCTGCGGTAAAATAGACGCTGAGGATGTCTCGCTGCTTTTGCGCAAAGAGGGCGTCAATGCGGTTCATGGAATGTGTCATGTTTGGGGGCGGCCGCACGCCGGCCACCCGGTGATCACAGGTTCAGCCTGTGGATGTAGGTGTCCATATCCTTGTCTCCGCGGCCGCTCAGGCAGAGCACGACGACATCCTCCGGACGAAAGCGGAGGTCTTTGAGCTTGGCCAGCGCATGGGCGCTCTCCAGGGCCGGGATGATCCCTTCCAGCTGGGTCAGCTCGAAGGCGGCCTGCAGGGCTTCTTCGTCGCTGGCATTCAGGTACTGGGCCCTGCCGCTGGTGAACAGGTGGGCATGCATGGGTCCTATGCCGGGATAGTCGAGACCCGCCGAAATGGAATGGGCCTCCTCTATCTGCCCGTCGCCGGTCTGCATGAGCAGGGTGCGGCTCCCGTGGATGATCCCCGGGCGGCCCATGGCGGTGGTTGCCGCCGTGCGCCCCGAAGCAAGCCCCTCCCCTGCGGCCTCCACGGCCACGAGCCGGACGCCTTCTTCGTCCAGAAAATGATAAAACAGCCCGGCGGCGTTGCTGCCGCCGCCCACGCAGGCGAGGGCCCAGTCCGGCCACTCCCGGCCGGTCTTCTCCAGCAGCTGCTGGCGGACCTCCTGGCTGATCACGGCCTGAAAGCGCGCCACCATGTCCGGGTAAGGATGGGGCCCCACCACCGAGCCGATGATGTAATGGGTGTCGGCAGGATGGTTGATCCAGTCCCTGATCGCCTCGTTGGTGGCGTCCTTCAGGGTGCGGCTGCCGCTGACGGCGGGACGCACCTCGGCGCCCAGCATGCGCATGCGCGCCACATTGGGCGCCTGGCGCTTCATGTCCACCTCGCCCATATAGACCACGCAGGGCAGGCCCATGAGCGCACAGACCGTGGCCGTGGCCACCCCATGCTGCCCGGCGCCTGTTTCGGCGATGATCCGGGTTTTCTGCAGGCGCTTGGCCAGCAGGATCTGACCGATGGTGTTGTTGATCTTGTGGGCTCCCGTATGGTTGAGGTCCTCGCGTTTCAGGTATATCCGTGTCCCATACCTTTCGGAAAGGCGTGTGGCGTAATAGAGGGGAGAGGGTCTGCCGACATAGTCCCGGAGCAGGCCCTGGAACTCGGCCTGGAACGCTGGATCTTCCATGATCTCCAGGTAGTGCGCCTGCAGCTCCTCCACATTGGGATACAGCATCTCGGGGATGTAGGCCCCTCCGAAGCCACCATAGT
>CBINPH010000332.1:0-3538 GCA_966252445.1 uncultured Chitinophagaceae bacterium
CAATATGGAGGTCCTCAAGCGCATCAATGAAAACAAGGTCGTCCCCCTGAACCTCGAACAATATAAAGCCATGCAGGAGCGGAACAACAAGGAACTGAAGCGGATCGATGAAGTAAAGGACCTGTTTACGCCGTTAAATATCCAAAACCTCCGCGTGGATGTGGCCAATATCCATAGCGACTCCATCCGGTCCGGCCGCAACCGGGACCTGCTGCAAGCCTACCGTACGGATCCTTATCTGCAGGAAGCCACGGAAGTCATGAAAGACATGATCACCCTACCTTCCCTGCAGAACGGTAAATTGACCCGCAGCGGGGAACCCAAGGACAAATAGCGATATCCAAGAGGAGGCCTTCGGCTGGTCAAAGCTGTCCCCGAAAGGCGGAATTGGTCTGGTATGATCTTCAGGAGGGTACAATCAGCCTTCTTGCACAACGGCGGCTACGCGGAAAGCGGGATAGCTGCCATCGGGGAAATTCCGTTTCTAATAGCGGATATATGCACCCTGGGGTTCCTGCGGTATTTGCTGGATGACTTCCGGCGGCTTAGGTAGTTCCCCCTCGTGACCCGATAACCGTCGATGCCGGTCCGGGGGTTACCAGACCGCCTTTCAATGATGCGACCCTGCCTGCTGGCCGCCACGGGACAGGACCTATCTCCATCTCCAATGCCGGCCCCATAGCGGGAGCGGTTACTGTGCACCACCCACCACCTTTTCGATATGGCCCACGCGGCCATACTGATCTATACCTTCTAAAACGATGCGGTACCGCTTCGTTATATCCGTATTGTAGAAGCGGATCAACCGCTGGCCGGTGCTGTCCGGCTGCAGGTCTGGATTCCAGTAAAGGGTCGCCCTTTTGTCCGGCAGGTCATGAATATCCTGCTTCACCGAATAATCCGGCGAATAGAACTGGCGTACCACCGAAAAACCCATGACGCGGGTGCTTTCATAGCCCCGGATATTGCTCGACGTGGCGGAACCGGTTTTGGTATAGATCGCGATGCCACCACCGGCACCGCCCAAAGCGCCCATGAATGGCGGGGGAAACACTTTGACCATGGCGATATCGTCAATCATCAGGCTGGCAATATCCATCGTGGTCGAAGGAAATTCATTGAGGTACAGCCCTGGGGTATCTCCCCGCCATGTGATGGTGGGGCTGGTGATGTCCCCTTCAATCAGCAGCCCCGCGATCTTTCCTTGCAGGTATTGGAAGACGTTGATGAAGGGGAGAGGCTGTCCGGTCAGGTCCAGGATCCTGCCGTCCGAGGACTTAAAGGCCCCATGGGCGTAAGTGTCGTTGAGCTTTTTTTCTTTGGACACCTTGTCGGCCGTAATACTGACTTCCTTCAGCTGCACCATCCTGTTGTTGATCATGGTCTGAACCTGGTTACGTTCCTGCGCCAGCGTCAGGTAATTGTCCAGACCCGCAGCAGGAGCCGGTGTTGAACGGATGGGCATAGGCAGCACAGGCACCGAGTCCTCGTTGAGGGGAGGGAGGAAACTCAGGTCTACTAGCCGTCCCTTGTGGCTGGAATCTGTGGCTTTGTAATACAACGTCGCCGAGTCATGAAAATGCAGGTTCTCTGAGCGGAAATAGCCTTCTTTGTTGGACACTCCGGAACTGATGATCGTCAGCGTATCGCGGGTAGCCTTGAAGATCAAAGATACCTTTCCGTTGTTCAGGGGTTTGTTCCTGTTCATCGCCCGGCCGGTAATCGACAACCCCGTCATCTCCGCATCATAACGGATATCGGGGTACTTCCCGTCCAGGATTTTTTCCCAGGCAAACCGTCGCCATCCGTTGGTCAGCATGACCAGGTCCAGCCCCGCATTGGTGGCGCTGTCCATCGTGGCAAAGTACCAGCCCGGATGATAGACATTCCCTTTGATGTCTGAGGTCAGCCACAAGCCCGACAGGATATTTTCCTGGTCCGCACCGGCGTCTACCTGATCCGCATCCGTGACGGCCACCGAATAGCTGCCTTGGATTGTGTCGGGAAGCGCCAGCAGGAAGCTGTTCAGGCCGCGTGGGCTCAGGGACACCTGTTGTTGCTCCAGGGTTAGTGGCAACAGGTCAAGCTGGTTCCGAATGAAGACGAGGCGCTCGGCCAGTGGCCGTCCGTCCTCGGTAAAAAGGGTTATCTGCATGATGCCGCTGGGGGCTTTGTCTACCGGGATTACCCCACCTATATACCCCTGGGAGAAATCGACAGGCGCGTAATAGACCAGATGTCCCTGTGTCTGCGCCACCAGTCTCAGCTTATCGTAGGTGTCGGCATTCACGTCTCCTCGCTTGGCCTGGAAGAACAGTTTGCCGTTGTTCATATTGATGATATGAATCGTCGCGCCCTCTTTTTTGGCAGCGGGCAGTGCAAAGGATTGGCTACGGCCATCTGCCGTTTGGACCGAAGCGGTATACTGCATGCCGGACGCCGGCTTCAGGTTGAAGGTGCCCATGCCGTCGTGCACGGAGCGGATCGAGTCCACGACGGTGCCCTGTCCATCCGTAATGGTACCGGTGACCTCGACCGGCAGGCCGTTGGCGCCGATGGCCTTGAAGGCCACCACGCTCTCCACAGTTTCAATGAGGTCTCCACCTTCGGGGAAAAACTGGACAGAGAAGGCTTGCGCCCCGGCGTTCTGCCCGCCACTGTCGCCATCCGCAGGTGCAGCACCACCCTGGCCTTCCTCGGCAGCTGCCCCCGGCGCATAGACATGCACGTCCTTGTAAGCCAGGAAGCCCGGATCGAAATTGAGCATCCAGGCCGTATAGGCCCGTATGCGATAGTCTCCCGGGGGAAAGCCGTCCGCCAGCGGAAAATCACCCCAGGCGGCGCCCTTCACGGCAGGAACCTTCATGTGCTGAACCACATGATTGTCCTTGTCCAGCAAGTCTGCATAGAACACCGTACTGATCGTGCTGGCCAGGTGATCTTTCGTCACATAACCTTTAAACCAAATGGTCTCACCGCCGACATAGTATTGTTTGTCGGTCTGGAGATAGACCTTTTCCTGGGGATAGACGGTCTGGTAGGTTTGAAGGGCTTTGGCGATTTTGACTTCCAGGGGATCCGGGTCCGAAAATGCCAGGATCACGGATGCCAGCCACAAGACGGCAACCGTCAGAGAGAGGGATCGTAACTTCATGAACGGTCAAAATTGGATTTTCGTCAAACAAGATAAGCAAATTGCGCCTAAATGCCCCTGAATTTTTACCAACGGACTTGCCGTTGGTATGACCTTCCGGGCCTGGTCGCTCAACCCAGCGTCAGGTAATGCGGGCCTGGAGCGTATTCCTGTTCCAGGGCTTCCAGAATGCCTTCAAACAGCGTGCTGTCGTGTTCAAAGTCGCCCTTTGACACGTCAATGATCAGGGTCTTGTGGGTATGCAGGCGGATGTATTGCATATAGGCTTCCTGTATGCGGAAAAGGTAATCATCTCCGATGTCCTGCTCATAGGGACGGTTGCGCTTGCGGATATTCTCCTGCAGTTTTTTCCGTTTGACCAAACGGATGATGTTCCGAAAGATA
>CBINPH010000333.1:0-3524 GCA_966252445.1 uncultured Chitinophagaceae bacterium
GGCCAGCGTCAGCACGGCTTCGCCTTCCTGGACATCATCTCCGTCTTCCTTCCATTGTTGTATGATGTAGCCCGAGGCCCGGCTGTACACGGTCACTTTTCCGTTCGGCGGTTCTCGGGGCAGACGCTCAATCTGTGATGGGGAGAGGCCCCATCGCAGGAGCTGTTGCCGCATCGCCTGTAAGGTAGGTCCCAGATCCAGCTGGGCCGCCCCGAAAGGTTGTTTTTGCTGCACAGCCAGCACATAATCCGCTTCGGCGGACAGCAGCTCCGGGCTGTACAGGTCATAGAGTTTTTGGCCGGCGTGGATGGCCTGCCCCGGCTCCCGCACGTACATTTTCTCGATCCGCCCACCAACACGGGCACTGACGGTGCTTTGCCGGGCCGGGTCAAAAAGGATAGTTCCTGTCAGCACCCGTTCTTCCCGCAGACGACCGGTGTAGGCGGTGTCTGTGTGTATATCCGCCAGGAGCTGTTCCCGCGCGGACAAGGTCAACCTGCCCGGGGTATCCGGGGGCTGCACGGCCGCAGGCGGGGCCAGGGGCACCAGGGTCATGTGGCACAGGGGGCACTGTCCGGCTGCGTAAGCCCTGATCTGGGGATGCATGGGACAGGTGTATACGGTGGTGTCGCGGCGCCCAGGGCTCAGGGTCGCTGTCTGCTGCTGCCCGCCCCGGTCCGCCTGATGTCCGCAGCTCGCCGCGGCGAGCCAGAGGAGCCCATAGGGGATTAGTCGTCGGTAATGCATGGGTCGCTTTTTAAAGGATGAAGCTGTCGCTGTCTACCAGGTAGGCAGCATTTTCTACGATCTGGTCTTCTGGATCGATGCCGGATCGGATCTCGACCGAGTCTGCCCCGCGCGCGCCGGTGTCGACAAGCCGGACATGAAATACATGGGGCCGGGTTTTGTCTTTCACCCAGACGACGCTCCGGGTTCCCAGCCGGTATACCGCCGACAGCGGGACATACATCCCGCTGTGGGGTGCGCCGATGATGGTGCCATGGATGAGGGTGCCGTCCTTCCAGCCATCCGGGACCTTGTCCAGGTAGACCCGGATGACCATGGCCTTGTCCTGCCCTTCGCGGTAGGGGGAAATAAAATCCACCTGCCCGGTTATCCGCTTTGCCGGAAACGCCTCGGCGTACAGTTGAACAGGAACTCCCCGGCGGAGGTGGGGCATATCCTGTCCCAGCACATGCAGCACGGCCCAATAGCGCCGGATGCCCTGCACGGCCAGCAAGGTTTGCCCCGCCTGTACATAAAGGCCTGTGCTGACCCCCAGGGATCCGCGGCCGCCCGCCTCCGGGTCGCTGCCCTTGGCGGGGACGACGATGCCCCGCCAGGGACTGGCTATCGTGACCCGTAACAGGGGCCTGCCATCGTCCAGGACGCGCCGGATATCACGGCTGTCCATGCCCAGGTTATGCAGCTTCTCCGAGAGGGCCGCGACCAGCGCCCCGTTCTTCTCACCGGCAGCCTGGAGCAGCTCCCTTTGGGCCTGGAGCAGCTGGGGGCTGTAGATGTCCATCAACGGCTGGCCTTCCTCTATGTGTTGGCGGCTGTAGTGGACGTAAAGCCGCTCAATGCGTCCCGTTACCCGGGATGCCACCGTGTGGATGTCCCGCGAATCGAAGGCGAGCACGCCCTCCGCCGGGATGGTGTCGTTCACGTCCCGCCATACCGGGGCCATGGTCTTAAAGGCACCGGTGACGGTCTGCGTGACAGGTTCGGTCAGATAAGACAGGACCGTATCTGCCGACGCCGTATCCGCGGCATGGCCTGTAGATTTTTTGATCAGCTTCATGCCGCAGACCGGGCAGTCCCCCGGCCGGTCCGTGTGGACCTGCGGATGCATGGGACAGGTGTAGTAGGTTTCTTGCGGTGATGGTCCCTTCCGGCCCGGCCGGCATGCCGCGGAAAAAAGCCAGGCCAAGCCCATCAACGCGAAGGCAGGGACGGCGGAATTTTTTAAGTGTTTCATGGCGTGGAGGTTTTAGGGCCGCTGCAGCTCGGCTTCCAGCTGTACACGGATGGCGAGCAGGTCGGCGACCTTGTCCCAGTATTCGGTTTGTTTCTGCGTGAGGTCCTCCCAGGCCTTCAGGGTCTCATAGATGCTTCCCCTGTTTTCGCTGAAGGCATGCAGGAAGGATTCGTACGTTTTCCGGTACGCCGGAAGGACTTCATCCCGGAACAGCTGCCAGTCCTTTTCCGCAGCCTCCCATTGCAGCCAGGTGGTCCTCAACTGCCCGGCGGCCTCCTGCAGCTGCGCAGCATATTCCTTTTGCTTGGCTTGTATTTGATAGCCGATGGCCTCCGTCTTGGACCTGTACCCCCTGGAAAACCAGGGGACAATGGGGATGGAGAGGGTGGCCATGGCGCTGTACATGTAGCCCCCGTCCTGCATGCGCATGTTGCTCCAGCCCAGCCCGAAGCGGGGCCGCGCATCCAGGGCGGCGGCTTCCCGGCTCAGGCGAAGACTTTGTATGTCATGGGCGATACGGGCGATGTCGCTGCGGCGCCCGGCGCTGCCGGCGGTGTCGGCGGCCGGCAGCAGGCGGTTGTAGGCCTCGGGGAAGCGGCCCGTGTCTACCGGCAAGGGACTGTCCTGCGGGCGGCTCATCAGGCTGTTCAGGATGGCTACCGCCTGCATCCCGGCGGATTGCAGCCGCTGGCGGGCCGCGTGCAGCTCACTGAGCTCCGCCTGCCCCCGGTACAGCTGGGGAAGCTCCCCCTGGTCATAGGGCAGCCTCCTGGTCACCAGTTGCAGGAACAGCTCCAGTTCTTTTTCCTGTTGCTTCAGCATGGCCAGCTTTTTTTCTGCCACACAAGCCCGGTAATAGGCGATTTTGGCCCTGGCGAAAAGCATGTTGCTCATCGTGGCGCTGTCGTCTTTTTCCTGTTGGCGCAGCGACCGGTAATAGGCGCTTTCTTTATGCTGCCTGGCGAAATTGGGAAACATTTGTTCCAGGCGCAGGACGGTCATCCGGCGGGGCTGGGCGCCGCCGCCCATCGGCTTGCCTGAGCCGTAGGGGAACTCCTCCAGGCCCACGCCGGCCGTCGTGGCATCCCACGCTTTGGCGGCTTCTCCTTCTGCGAAGCTGGCCGCAGCCTTCATCGAGAACTGTTGCAGGCCCGGATAGTTGGCGGCAATGCTGTCGAGTACTTGCTCGAGGGTCCATGTCTGGGCAGAGCCACTTGCGCCTATGAGGAGCATCAGGACAACCAGGATCCCAGGTTGCGCTTTAGCAGCGATCAGTGATTTGATTGGCATATCATGGAATTAAGCATTTGGAAAAAACAGGCGGGGTAAGCTATAGCCGCTCCCGGGTTCTTATGCGCCCGGATCTTTTCAATTCCCGCGCTCGATAGTGCTCGAAGATGATGGGCATCACCAGCAAAATGCTGATGGCGGAGGTGATCACCCCGCCGATCATCGGAAGGGCCACCGGCCGCATGAGCTCTATCCCCGGTCCCCGGGACCACAGGACAGGCACCAGACCGAATAAAGCCACACATACGGTCAT
>CBINPH010000334.1:0-3517 GCA_966252445.1 uncultured Chitinophagaceae bacterium
GGGGCGGACCCTGGAGGTGACCCTCCGGGACGGGAGCGTCCTGACGGGGGAACTGTTGGACCTGACCGAGGAGACGATTACCCTCGAAGAGGCGCCCAAGAAGAAGGCCGCTCCGGTGCAGACCACGATCGCATATGACCAAATCAAGTATACCAAAGTATGTGTAGTTTTTTAAAAAACACTAAAACCAATGGCTAGCATTAATCTCATTGAGTCCTTTACCGAATTTAAGGACGCAGAGAATATCGATCGTCCGACGCTGATGAAGGTGCTGGAAGACGTGTTCAAGACGCTGCTGCGGAAAAAGTACGGCAGCGATGAGAACTTCGACGTTATCGTCAACACGGACAAGGGAGACCTGGAAATCATACGCCGCCGTGAGATCGTCGAAGACGGCCAGGTAGAGGACCCCAACCTGCAGATCGCCTATTCCGACGCCATCAAGATGGAGCCGGACTACCAGGTGGGGGAAGAGGTGTACGAGGAAGTCGAAATTACCGAGTTCGGCCGCCGGGCCATTCTCGCGGCGAAGCAGACCCTGAGCGCCCGGATCGGCGACCTGAAGAAGAACATCCTCGTGAAGAAATACGGGGACAGGGTGGGTGAGATCATCTCCGCCGAGGTGTACCAGATCTGGAACAAGGAGACCCTGTTGCTGGATGATGAGAACAATGAAGTAATTTTACCGAAATCCGAACAGATACCGATCGATTTCTTCAAGAAGGGCGAGACGGTGCGCGCAGTGGTGAAGAAGGTGGAGATGAAGAACAACTCTCCAGTGATCATCCTGAGCCGTACCCATCCCTCGTTTCTGGCCAAGCTGCTCGAGATCGAAGTGCCGGAGATCTTCGACGGCCTCATCGTTATCCGGAAGATCGTGCGTGAACCCGGGGAGCGCGCTAAAGTGGCGGTGGAGTCCTACGACGACCGCATTGACCCGGTGGGCGCCTGCGTCGGCATGAAAGGCAGCCGCATCCATGGCATTGTCCGGGAGCTGCGCAACGAGAACATTGACATCATCAATTACACGAACAATATACAGCTGCTGATACAGCGTTCGCTGACGCCGGCGAAGATCTCGCACATGGACCTGGACCACGAGAACAAGTACGCGGCAGTATACCTCAAGCCTGACCAGGTGTCGCTGGCCATCGGCAAGAAGGGCGTGAACATCAAGCTGGCACAGGAGCTGACTGAATACGAGATCGACGTCTACAGGGACGAGGAGACCGAGTTCACCGAATACGACATCGACCTGGACGAGTTCTCCGATGAGATCGACAGCTGGGTGATCGACCAGATCAAGGCCATCGGCTGCGACACGGCGCGCAGTGTCCTGGAGCTTGACGTCGCGGAGCTGATGCGCCGCGCAGATCTGGAGGAGAAGACGGCCCTGGAGGTCCGCCGCATCCTCAAGGAAGAATTTGACAAGGACGAGAGCGAGGCGTAAGGATGCCGGCACGCATTCCGCACGCATGACCACCGAAAAAACAAAAGGGAGTATAACTGAATGGCGGTAACAACCAAAACACCAAGACTGCTGGCTGCGGCCAAGGAGTTCAACATCGGCAAGGAGACACTGGTGGATTTCCTCATTTCGAAGGGATTCAGCAAGGACGATGTGAAACCTACATCCCGCCTGACGGAGGAGATGTACGAGGCCCTGCAGCAGGAATTTCAGCAGGACAAGGCATTCAAGCGGAAGAGCGACCAGATCGACTTGCCCAAGGGCGTGGCAGCAGAGACCCTGCCCCAGGCCAAGGCCGAGGTGGCGCCTGCGCCCGAGGAGCCCCCGGCCAAGGAACCGGAGTCCGAGAAGGAGGCTGCCCCGGCCCCTGATCCGGAAGCCCCGCCGGCCCCGCCCGCCGAGGCGCCCCAGCCGGAGGCTCCGGCGAAGCCCGAAGCGCCTGAGGAGGCCCCGCCCTCGCGCGTCCGCTCTACCGGTCCGGCCGTGGTAGGACATATAGACCTGGACGGCCTCAATATGGCCACCCGCCCCAAGAAAGGAGCGTCCAAGAAGAAGAAAGAAGAGCCCGAGAAAGCGCCCGCCGCCGCCCAGCCGGAGCCCGAAACGCCCCCCGCGGAAACGCCGGCGCCGGCCACCCCTGCTGCCGAAACCCCTGCCGCCCAGGAGGCGCCCCCGGCCGAAGAGCAGCCCCGCCCGATCGAGAACCTGAAGGCCGAAAAGCTGACCGGGTTCAAGCTGGTCGGCAAGATCGAGCTGCCCGCCGAGAGCGACCGCAAGGACAGCAGCAAAGACCGCAAACGCAAGCGCAAGCGCATACCCCTGGAGAAAAAGCCCGGGGAACACCGGGCCGAACACGGGGCGGGCGACCGCAAGACGGCGGCCCCCCGCGCCAAGGACGGCAAAAAAGGCAAGCGCCATGCCGACCACGAGATCGACTCCAAAGAGATACAGGAAAAGATCCGCGAGACACAGGCCAAGCTGGCCGGTTCCTCCCGCGGCAAGAGCATGAAGGCCCGCTACCGCCGCGCCAAGCGCGAGGAAATGGCCGAGCAACAGGCGGCGCAGCAGGCCGAAGAAGGCAGCCGGCTGCAGGTGACCGAGTTTATTTCGGTCAACGAGTTTGCCAACCTGATGAACGTCAGCTTCGCCGACGTCATCAGCAAGTGCATGAGCCTGGGCATCATGGTGTCCATCAACCAGCGCCTGGACGCCGAAGTCATCGAGCTGGTGGCCGGAGAATTCGGCTACGAGGTGGATTTCATCGGCCTGGAAGACCAGGAGGAGATGGAAGAGACCGAAGAAGTGGATGATCCGGCGGACCTGACGCCCCGGGCCCCCATCGTCACCATCATGGGCCACGTGGACCATGGTAAGACCTCCCTGCTGGACTATATCCGCAATGCAGCGGTGGTGGCCGGCGAGGTGGGAGGCATTACCCAGCACATCGGCGCCTATGAGGTCACCCTGCCTTCGGGCAAGAAGATATGCTTCCTGGATACGCCCGGTCACGAAGCCTTTACGGCCATGCGGGCCCGCGGCGCCACCGTGGGTGACATCGCCGTGATTGTGGTCGCTGCGGACGATGCCATCATGCCCCAGACGCGGGAAGCCATCTCCCACGCCCAGGCGGCAGGACTACCCATGATATTCGCCATCAACAAGATAGACAAGGAAGGCGCTAACCCCGAACGGATCAAGGAGCAGCTCGCCGGCATGAACCTCCTGGTGGAGGACTGGGGCGGCAAATACCAGTCCCAGGAGATCTCCGCCAAACAGGGTACCCATGTGGACCAGCTGCTGGAAAAGATCCTGCTCGGTGCGAAGGAGCTGACGAACGCGGGACGCTGCGGCTCCATCAGCCAGGCGATCAGGTCCAGGTCGTGGGACGCCTTGGTCAGCACGATGGGGGCGGACTGGTCACGGCGACGGCAACCAAAGCTGCCTGAAGGGGGGGGCGGGAGGTGGCCGCCGCCGGCTCGGGCCACCGCTTCGCGCCTCTGCCGGTGGTGCGCTGCGCCGCCGGGGACGACGCCGCCGCCGTGGCCGAGG
>CBINPH010000335.1:0-3508 GCA_966252445.1 uncultured Chitinophagaceae bacterium
ATCCCTGGCGGCCCGCGGGCACCTGAGCCCTGGCCTCGGCGATGTCTTCCTGGTCGCGGAAGTCGCCCACGCTGGCCGCTTTCCGCAGCCCGACCCTCAGGGTGGCGGGCTGGGGCAGGGCAGAGGACAGCAGCAGGGAGACACTGTCGATGCGGTCGCCCGAGACGGGGAAAAGCTGTGCGTAGGGCCGTTGCAGTTCCCAGGACCCGTTGGGGTCGGGGAAACGCAGCACCGCTTCATGGTCGGCGGTGACGCTGGCCTGGCGGGCCAGGTCGGCGGGGTCCGTATTGACCACGCCGGGAATATGCCCGTCGTGCCGCAGGACGACCTGCTGGGCTTCTTCCGCATGGCGCCTGGCGATCTCCCTGGGCAGGGTATGGTATTTCCGGGCCAGGGCCGCCACCACGCCGACGGCCTGCCCGCAGAGGCTGCCCGTAGACAGGACGCGGCTGGAAGCAAAGGCCAGGTAGGAGCAGCTGATGGGGCGCCCCGCCATCATCAGGTTGTCTACGCTGCGGGAGTACAGGCTCCGTATCGGAATGGGGTAGGTCATGGTGCAGAGGTCCTGCCAGTTCACCGGCCGGCCCGGAGAGGGGTAGGACTCCTTGTCCCTGGCGAGGATGCCGCCGGAGACATGAACGTCGATATGCCAGGCGCCATAGGCGATCGCATCCGGCAGGGAAGGGGGATCCTGTACGTCCTTCTGGGTGAGCACATAGTCGCCCAGGATTCGGCGGGAGGCTCTTTTGTAGGGCCAGAAGCCCACAAAGTCCAGGGCGTAACGGGCGGCTTTTTCCCGGTCCACCGCGGTGCAGGACTGGTTTTTGACATGGTCCCATACCCCCAGAAGTTGCCGCAGGGCTTCATGACGGGTCTCGTTGTTGTCCCGGATGGGATGATAGGGGGTGCCTACCTCGATCCACCAGTAGCCGCCTTCGATATAACTGTGCCCGCGGGTGGCAAAGGCTTGCTCATCGGGGTATTGGGCCGCCCATGCGGGACGCCGGAAAGGAACGGGATGCCCGGTGTCGCGGGCCCGGAAAAACAGGGTGTTGCCCATCACCGTCTCGTCCGCCTCGGCAGGGGCCAGGGACTCCCCGTATTCGCTTTTGGCCTCCCGCCCCCAGCGGTGCTCGGCCTGGGCCAGGGCGCCCAATACCCCGTCGCCGGTGGCATCCACGAAGAGGGGCGCGCTGAGGGAAAAGGATTTTTCCGTGCCCAGCTGCACCACGAAGACCGACCCGATCGTTCGCTTGTCTTTCATGAAAGCCTTGTGCAGGTGGGTATTGAGGTAATGGGTGATGTTCTTTTCCCGGATCACCCATTCGTACAACACCAGGTCCCAATGGGCATTCATGGTACCTTCCATGTAATACTCATGATTGCGCACCCTTTCCTCGGTATGGAACTCCTCGTTCAGCCCGCCCTCCTTGATCCAGGGCTGTGCCCCGCTGTTGTTTTCCGGGAACAGTTTTACTTCGCTTGACGAATTCCCGCCGAACATGGCGCGGTTGTGCACCAGCGCCACCCGGATGCCGCAGCGCGCCGCACTGATGGCGGCACTGACGCCCGAGATGCCTCCGCCCACAACGATCAGGTCATACTCCCGGGCTTCTACGCCCTGCAGGAGTACATCCGCCGTTTTCACGGCCTGTTCCTCCTGCGGTGAACGGGCTGCGCTTTTGCCGGGGAAGCCGAAGAGGCCACCCGTGAGCAGGGCGCCGGCGTTGCCGAAAAATTTTCTTCTTGAAAACATAGGCTATCTGTTGAACATGGTGGCATAGGAGGGCAGCGTTACCGGACCTGGTAATCGTGGCCGGGGGTAAACACAAATGCCCAGGCGTGCCGTGCACGGCTGACCGGCAGGGTCTGGCCTGTCGTTTGATCCCGGACGACCGGTTGGCCTGCACCGGAATAGCTGATCGAGATCCTTGAGCGCGTCTGGCCATCCTTCCCGTAAAACGTGGTCTCCCCGCGGAAGCCTGTAGCGTATAGGCGTCCCAGAAGCTTCCCCGCTTCCTGTTCCACGACGAAGCCGGTGCCGCCCACGAAGAGTGGCGTCTTATCTACCGGCAGGGGAAAATTTTTTAGCATACGCGGTCCCCGATAGGCTTTCCCGTTGTCGTAGTCTATCCAGGTCCCTGCCGGCAGGTAAACATCCCGGGTATGGGCAGTGGCATAGTCGTTCCCGTAAAGCGGCACAGCCATCAACGCTTCGCCGATCATCCACTGGTAGCCGCGCTGCTTCGCGTTTTCCCGGTAATAGGTCATGCTGTCGTCCGGATAGGCCAGCGGCAGCGGCGTCATGGTGTAGGGAAACCCCGAAAGCCAGGTGTGTATGGCGGCGCTGTACATGTAGGGATGCAGCCGGTCGTGCAGCAGGGCCGCCTGCAGGCAGACCCGGGTAACCTGGCTGTCCGGCAGGTTCCAGGGCCCATAGCCGAAGGACATGGATGGATTCAGGGCGGCATATTGCGCTTCCCGCATCAGGTATTGCCCCAACTGTTGCGGGGCTATGCCCCCGAATTGCTTGCTGGTCAGGCCGGTGCCCCCGATGATATCCGGGTATACATACGGAAAGCCGCTGTAGGCCAAAGCCAGGCCGTTTACCGGCCCCCGGTCCTGGTCCTGGTTGTAGTTAAAGTCATTGTACCGGTGCAGGTCCGCCGGCGAGCCGACATATCCGTTGCGCCCCATAATGTATACTCCCCTGTCCATGAGGGCCGCATTGACGGCATCCAGTTTGTCATCGGGAAGGCCTTCGGTCTCATACCCATAGAGGTCTTCCTTGTACCCGTCGACGCCGGCGGCCTTCCACTTGTCGCAGAGGCTTACATACCAGCGGACGGCGGCGGGATTGTGCGCATCCAGGAAATAACATTCCGGCCTGGGAAAGCCCAGCCTGAACAGGCGCGCTTGGCCATCCCGCTGTATAAAATAACCCTTGGCCAGGCCCTCGCCGGTATAGGGGCCGTGGGGAATGAAAGCGATGCGCAGCCCGATGATGAACTTCAGGCCTTCTTCATGAAAGTGCCGGATGAAGGCCCGGGGATCCCGGTATCGCAGCGTGTCCCAATAGCCGAAGCTGGTGGTGGCGAAATAGCGCGGGTCTTCGTTGGGCCAGAAACCCGAACCGACGACCATCCAGCGCAGCGGGAACCCCAGCTTCAGGTAGTGGTCCACGTCTTCGGTCACTGTGCGGTGGTTGGTGTTCCATCCCAGGGCTCCAAAGGCTTCCCAGCCCACGCCGAACCAGGCATATTTGGGTTTATAGACCCGATAGCCTTCCTGGTTGCGCACGTCCAGGTAGCCTGCGTACAACTCCTTGGGCGAGCCGATGAAGTAATACAGGGCCGGCATACGGTCGGTAAACACGGTGCCCTGGATCAGGGCGCCCTGGCTGACCTGCAGGATCTTCTTGCCCGGCTCCAGGTTGATGCAGGCCAGGCCCTGCCGGGGAAAGACCACCAGGTTGCTTACCAGGCGGGAGGAGTACCCGTCGGAACGG
>CBINPH010000336.1:0-3508 GCA_966252445.1 uncultured Chitinophagaceae bacterium
GTTGGCGGTCAGCACTTTGAGGAAATTGGCGGAGATGCCGGTGATACCGGCCTTCGAGAGGCTCGACGCGAAGGCGGGAGGGCCTCGTCGGCATGGGTGATGTGCCATTCAAACTCGTCCCGGAAATGCCTGATGGCCGCCGCCACCGGCCAGGCCGCGGCGTCGCCCAGCGGGCATATCGTGTTGCCTTCTATGCGGCGCTGGATATCCCAGAGCAGGTCTATGTCGCTCATTTTTCCGTGCCCGTACTCGATGTTGTGCAGCACCTTCTCCAGCCAGCCCGTTCCCTCGCGGCAGGGGCTGCACTGCCCGCAACTCTCGTGGTGGTAGAACCGCGCCAGGGTCAGGGTATGGCGCACCACGCACTGGTCCTCGTCCAGGACGATGAAGCCGCCCGAGCCCAGCATGGAACCGGTGGCAAAGCCGCCGTCGCTGAGGCTCTCGTAGGTCATCATCCGCTGCTCGCCCTTGGCGGTGGTCAGCAGCAGGTTGGCCGGCAGGATGGGCACCGAGCTGCCGCCCGGTATGCAGGCCTTCAGCCGGCGCCCGCCGGCGATGCCACCGCAGTATTCGTCGGAATACAGGAACTCCTCCACGGAAATGCTCATCTCGATCTCATAGACGCCCGGGCGGTTGATGTTGCCGCAGGCGGAGATCAGCTTGGTGCCCGTGGATTTGCCTATGCCTATCCGGGCATATTCCTCGCCCCCGATGCGGAGAATGGGGACCACGGCCGCCAGGGTCTCTACATTGTTGACCACGGTGGGGCAGCCCCAGGCGCCTTTCACCGCCGGGAAAGGCGGCTTCAGCCGGGGGTTGCCGCGCTCGCCTTCCAGGGATTCCAGCAGGGCCGTCTCCTCGCCGCAGATATAGGCCCCGGCGCCGCGATGCACGTAGATCATGCAGTCGAAGCCGCTGCCCAGGATGTTCCTGCCCAGCCAGCCCGCGGCCTCCGCCTCGCGGACGGCCTGTTCCAGGATGTCCACGATCCAGGCATATTCGCCGCGGATATAGATGTAGGTGCGGGAGGATCCCAGGGCAAAGCTCGAGATGAGCAGGCCCTCGATCAGCAGGTGGGGGATGCGTTCCATCAGGTACCGGTCCTTGAAGGTGCCCGGCTCGGACTCATCCGCGTTGCACACCAGGTACCGGGGTACCCCTTCGGGCTTCGCCAGGAAGCTCCACTTGAGCCCGGTGGGGAAACCCGCGCCGCCCCGGCCGCGCAGTCCGCTTTTCTTTACCTCTTCCACGACCGCTTCGGGCGTCATGCTCCGGAGGACCTTCTCGGCCGTGGCATAACCGCCCTGCTTCCGGTACTGTTCATAGTACCGGATCCCTTCTACCTGGTCGTGCTCCAATAATAATTTTCGTGCCATACGGCTGTCTCTTATACGGTCGTGTTTGTCTTGCAGCCCGCCCTTCAGGTGGTGGCCGCAGCTTCCGGCTGGCCGGCGCGGCAGGCCTCGATGATCTCATCTACCCGTTCCGGGGTCAGGTGCTCCCGGTAACGGTTGCCCAGCTGCATCATGGGCGCATAGCCGCAGGCGCCGAGGCACTCCACGGGCTTGAGGGTGAACATCCCGTCGGCGGTTGTCTCGCCGGGGGCAATACCCAAACGTTTGCCGATATAGTCGATGATGTCGTCGCTGCCGCGGAGCATGCAGGGCCCGGTACGGCATACCTCAAAGACATAGCGGCCTACGGGCTTCAGGTTCAGCATGGAATAAAAGGTGGCCACCTCGTAGACCTCCACCGGGGCCAGCCCCAGCAGCTCCGCCACATAATCCATCCAGGCCACGCTGATCCAGCCCCCGTTCTCCTCCTGCGCCAGATGCAGGATGGGGATGAGGGCGCTTTTCTGCCGGCCTTCCGGGTAATGGGTGATCAGTTCCTTCGCCCTGGCCAGCCGCTGTTCCGAAAACTGCACATTCATGGTCTATATCGTTGTATCCAAGTCATCGTTATGCATCGAGTTCTCCGGCGATCAGGTTGAGCGAGCTCATGCAGATGATGGCGTCGCTCAGCAGCCGGTCCTTGATCAGCTCGGGATAGGCCTGGTAATAGATGAAGCAGGGCCGGCGGAAGTGCAGGCGGTAGGCCGCCCTCCCCCCGTCGCTGATCAGGTAGAAGCCCAGCTCCCCGTTGGCGCCTTCCACGGCATGGTATACCTCTCCGGGCGGGATATCCACCTCGCCCATCACGAGCTTAAAGTGCCAGATCAGCGCCTCCATCTTGGTATACACGTCCTGCTTGCTGGGCAGGTAGTATTTGGGCACATCGGCATGATAGATGTCGGCAGGTTCCTTCTTGAGCAGGTCCAGCGCCTGCCGGATGATGCTGAGGCTCTGCCACATCTCTTCACCGCGCACCAGGAAGCGGTCATAGCAGTCCCCGGTGCTGCCCACGGGGATGGTGAACTCCAGGTCTCCGTAACCGCTGTAGGGCTGCGCCACGCGCAGATCATAGTCCACGCCGGCGGCCCGGAGGTTGGGGCCGGTGAAGCCGTAGTTGAGGGCCCGCTCCGCGGAGATGGCACCCACCCCGACCGTACGGTCGATGAAGATGCGGTTGCGCAGGAAGAGGCCTTCGAATTCCTTGAGCACCTTGGGGTATTCCCGGAGAAACTTGTCCAGCTTGGCGAACACCGTCTCGTTGAAATTGCGCTCGAAGCCGCCGACACGCCCGATGTTGGTCGTCAGCCGGGACCCGCATATCTCCTCATAAATCTCGTAGATGAGCTCCCGGTACTGCATGACATACAGAAAGCCGGTATAGGCCCCGGAGTCGACGCCCACCACCGAGTTGCAGATCAGGTGGTCGGAGATCCGCGCCAGCTCCATGATGATGATGCGCATGTATTGGACCCGCTTGGGGATCTCGATGCCCAGCAGCTTCTCCACGGTCATGTGCCAGCCCATGTTGTTGATGGGGGCTGAGCAGTAGTTGAGGCGGTCGGTGAGGGGGGTGACCTGGTACAGGGGGCGGCGCTCGGCGATCTTCTCGAAGGCGCGGTGTATATAGCCCACGGTCGACTCCGCGCTCACCACCCTTTCCCCGTCCATTTCCAGGACGTTCTGGAAAACCCCGTGGGTAGAGGGATGCGTAGGCCCCAGGTTGAGGGTCGTCGTTTCCTGTTCCAGGGAGTCGGGCTCCAGCCGAATATGTCTTTCCGCTTCCATTACCGGTAACGCTGCCATAACACCGTCGCTGCTAGTGAATTGATTGTCTTATCCTTCCAGGCGGCCACGGCCGAACATCTCGTCGTCCTTGTCCACCCGGCTCTGGTCTTCCAGCGGATATTCCTTCCGCATCGGAAAATAGTCCATTTCGTCGACATTCAGTATCCGTTTCAGGTTGGGATGTCCGACGAACTCCACCCCAAAAAAATCGTAGGTCTCCCTTTCCATCCAGTTGGCCGACTGGTACAGGGAGGTGGCCGTGAACACCTGCGGCTCCCGGATGTCGGTATACACCTTAAAGCGCAGCCGCACGTTGTCGCGGAGGTTGT
>CBINPH010000337.1:0-3506 GCA_966252445.1 uncultured Chitinophagaceae bacterium
CTTCGCTCAACAACTGGTATGAGGCGCTGGACCTGCTGAAACACAGGAACTTGCAATTGGTGCTCTGTGGACATGGCCACAGCAATCATCGCCTGCTTTTCGAAGGGGTGCCCGGCGTCATGACCCGGTCTGTCCTGAGAGGCCGTGCCGACGTCGGCGGATACAGCATCGTCACCATGACCAAAGACAGTGCGGTCTTCCGGGAACGGCATCCCGGCCAGGGTACGGCGGAGCCATGGACTTCCGTGCCCCTCGTCAATCATCGTTTCGGGACCGGTGCTGCCACGTACCCCCGACCCTCCTATGCCGTTAACCGGGAGTACCCTGCCGTGCGGACCCTTTGGCAGTACGGCGACAGCAGTGACATTGGCTCCGGCATGGCCGTGAAAGGTAACCTCGTCTTTTCCACCAATACCCGTGGGGAATTGTATGCCCTGGATATGCGCCGGGGCCGGGTGCGTTGGCGTTTTCCGACAGGCGGGAAGATTTTTTCCACGCCGGCGGTGTCGGGAAAGCAGGTGGTGGTCGCCTCTTCGGATCAGTACATCTATTCGGTAGAGGCCCGTACAGGCCGCCTGCAGTGGAAAACGAAGACGGGCAAACCCTGTGTGGCTTCTCCCCTCATCCGGGATGGGATGGTATATATCGGCGCATCAGACGGGCATTTTCGGGCGCTGGACCTGAAGACAGGTGAGGTCCAGTGGGATTTCCCGGACGTCACGGGCTTTGTGGTGTCGAAACCACTGTATTATGGGGGTAAGATCTACTTTGGATGCTGGAATAACGACTTTTACGCCCTGGATGCGGCTACCGGGCGCCTGGTATGGCGCTGGAACAACCATTCAGGGAACCGGATGTACTCCCCTGCCGTTTGTCAGCCGGCCGCCACTGCAGGCCGGATCTTTCTGGTGGCGCCGGACAGGTATATGACCGTGCTGCAGGCGGCGACAGGCGAGGTCATCTGGCGGAAGCGGATGCCGGGGGTCCGTGTCCGGGAGTCGATGGGTATGTCGGCGGACAGCAGCCTGGTCTACGTCAAAACAATGGAAGGCGAGGTCTACGGGGTGTCCACCAGCGCAGACAGCATGACTTTGTCATTTCATCCCTCCCTGCAGCTCGGATATGAGATCTGCCCCACCCCTATCCTCGAGCAACAGGGCGTGGTGTACATCCCTACCCAATCGGGAACCGTTTGCGCCCTGGACCGGATCAGCGGCCTTGTCCAGTGGAAGCACAAAGTATCGAACGGCCTGGTGAACCAGATATGGCCCCTGCGCAAGGGCCGGGTATTGGTATCGACCATGGATGGCAGGATTACCTGCCTCCATGCCCCCTAAGCTGAACGATTTTGCCAAAGCTTTGTTAAAGGTAGGTCAAGGACAAAACTCTGGGTCGCCTTTTATCGTAACTGCTGTAAATATCCATTCCATGACCCTGAAATATGTTTTGCTGGGAAGCCTGCTGAGTGCTACTTTCGCTTCCTGTGCCCAAAAGAGAACCGTCGCTATGAACGAGACCAACAATCTGTCCCAGCCAGCCACACCCGCATCCTCCACCTCTTCAGCTGCCGGCCTGGACACCGCCACTTTCGGAGAAGGATGCTTCTGGTGTACCGAATCTTTTTTCCTTCAGCTGAAAGGCGTGAAGAAAGTTGTTTCCGGGTATTCCGGCGGCCACGTGGCCAACCCTACCTACCAACAGGTCTGCACCGGGACCACCGGCCATGCGGAAGTTTGCAACATCATCTATGACCCCGCGGAGATCAGCTTCGACCGCCTCCTGGAGGCTTTCTGGGAAAGCCATGATCCCACGACGCTGAACCGTCAGGGCAACGATGTCGGTACCCAGTACCGCTCTGTGGTCTTCTACCACAACGAGGAGCAGAAGGCCAAAGCGGAAGCCTATAAGCAACGACTCAACGCCGAAGGGGCCTTCGATAAGCCGGTGATCACCGCCATACAACCCTTTACGGTGTTTTACCCTGCAGAAAATTACCACCAGGATTACTACAACAACAACCAGAACCAGCCCTACTGCCAGCTGGTGATCCGTCCCAAGCTGGAGAAATTCAGGAAAGTTTTCAAGGAAGAGCTGAAGTGATGCCGGCGGCATGCGATACCCCGGCCCTATGAACCGGTATGCGCTCCTATGCGCACGTGACGCAGATCCAGCAGGTTCAGGGAATTGTTGACATACCCCTTTACCCAGGGGTGCAGGAAGATCACGCTCTCATCATAGTAGAGGGGCACTACCGGCGCCTGGGAAAGGACGAGGCTGTCCATGCGCTGGTACAGGTCGTATCGCAGGCTGTCATTGTTTTCCGCCAGCGCTTTTTCATACCACTTGTCGAACAAGGGATCGGAAAAGCGGCTGTAATTCGGGGGAGCGGGGTTCGGTCCGTAGAAACAGGCCAGGAAGCTTTCTGCATCCGGATAGTCGGCGATCCAGTTGGCCCGGAAGAAGGGCGCCTGTGATTTGGCGGCCATTTCCCGCAGCATCCCGATCTGTTGCACATTGACGTCCACGGTGATCCCTATTTCCTGGAGTTGACGGGCGATGAAATTGCAGATGTCCAGATATTGCTCTACGCCATATAAGGTAATCCTCGGCAGCCCCTTCCCTTCCGGAAAGCCGGCCTCGGCCAGGAGCTGGCGCGCTTTAGCCGGATCATAGGTATAGCCTTTTACCCTCGCGGGGTTAAAAGAAGGCAGGCCCGCCGGCACAAAGCCGGCGTTGGCCGGCGTGACGATATTGTTCTTGAGGTATACCGCAATGCGCCGGCGGTCGAAGCCATAATTGATGGCCAGGCGGAATTTTTTTAGCCTAATCGGAGAATGACGCATGAGCGCGCTGGCGGAATCGGTCAGGAATCCGAGGTATTCGACGTTGAGATAGGGCTTCTTCGACAGCAGCACTTTGCCCCGGAATTCTTTTTTCAGCTTACCCCCTTTGGTGAGTATTTCATCCTTATAGGAGACGTCAAGATCTTTAAGAAAGTCCAGCTGGTCCTGCATGAACAGCAGGAACTCAGTGGCTTTGCTGCTGATAAAGGTGAATTTGACCGCATCCAGGTAAGGCAGCCGCCGCCCCAGGCTATCCCGTTCGAAATACCGCGGATTCCTGAGCAGGATAAGGGACTGGCCTTCGTCCCAGGCCTTGAAAAGAAACGGTCCGGTACCGCAGGGGTGGCGCCGGAAATCGCTTCCATACCTTTCCACGACCTCATGCGGCACAATAGAGCAATAGGGCATGGTGAGTATGCCCAGAATAGGATGAAAAGGTTTCCGCAGCTGCAGCCGGAACGTGGAGTCGTCCAGGGCGGCAAAGCCCGTCACCGGGTCGACTTTGTCGTTGAAAATCCAGGCCCCGGAAGAGGCGGTGGCCGGGTCCATGATCCGGCGAAAACTGTAGACTACATCCTGGGCCTTTAGCTTGCGGCCCCGGCCGCCGGGAAAGGCTTCGTTGTCGTGAAAATAGACATCGGTGCGTAAATGAAATGTAAATAC
>CBINPH010000338.1:0-3503 GCA_966252445.1 uncultured Chitinophagaceae bacterium
ATGACGCTGCAGGATAATTTTTGGAGGAACGCCAGCAACTAATTCAGCAAACCCTACGTTAGGGCGAAGCCGGGGCTTCGCAGGTCAACAATCGCCTGTCCCGGGACGCTGCGCCGGGGGCGCCCCGGCGTCCATATTCATCCCAGTCCATGCAGGGAGGGGGCAGGCAGAGGTTTGTAACTCAGGATCCAGTAGTACGTCAACTGAATGAAACGAATGTCTTCGGCCACAGCGGAGAGCTTGTGCAGAATGAAGTCCGCTGCAGGAAAATTTTTTAAGACGGTATATGTCCTGCCGTTTTCCAGCGTCCTGCTTTGATAGGTATTGCTCTGCTCGTCCGTCTCTACCAGGGGAAGGTTGCTGCCTTCCACATACGTGTTGTCTACGAAGATCATGCGACCACCCGGCGCCACCAAGCGGCTCATCTTCTCCAGGAACCCGTCCAGCTCCTGATGCGGCACATGGCTCCAGATGAATCCTCCGAACAAACAGGCATAGCGCCGCGAAGACGTATAGCTGTATATGTCTCCCAGGTCAAAGCTGGCCTTGCCGGCCAACCCGGGCTTCTGCCGGGCCAGGTCGATCATGCGGCGGTTGATGTCGATGGCATGGACCGAGGCAGCGCTTTGCGCTATCCGCAGCGTCCAGTAGCCCGTTCCGCAAGCCACCTCCAGGACCGATTTCTGGTGACAGGCCTCCTGCAGGAAGCGCGTTACCTGTTCGAGGTCGCCTTGCCGCTCGGGCTTCGAATAGATTTTTTCATATTCCGCCGCCCTGTCGTCATAATAGGATATGAGATCGCTGTGCATGGTCTATACGATGCACCCCCAGAACGCCTCTGCATGCTCCTCCCGTCCGGACTTTCGCCTCAGCTATGCGGCCATCGCCGGCCGCGCCGCTGCTCCAACAGCAGCAGGTCCGCCAGCACCATCGCCGTTACGGCCTCCAGCACCACCGGCACCCGCAGGGCGATGCAGAGGTCATGACGCCCTTTGACACTGAAAGGCTCCACCTGGCCTGAACGTATATTGACGGTGTGTTGCTCCTTGGGGGTCGAAGAGGTGGGCTTGACGGCGATGCGGAAAACCAGGGGATTGTTGTTGGTGATCCCGCCGACGATGCCCCCGGCATGGTTGGTCTCCGTCCGGCCCGTCTGGTCCAGGATGACGTCGTTGTGTTCGGATCCAAACATGCGCGCTGCCGCGAAGCCGGTCCCGAATTCAATGCCCCGCACCGCAGGAATGGCGAAGACGGCATGGGCCAGCAGGGACTCGGCCGAGTCAAAAAAGGGCTCGCCCAGCCCCATGGGCAGGTTTTTGACCTCGCATTCAACAATGCCGCCGATGGAGTCTTTGGCATCAATGGCTTTCTGCAGACCTTTCTCCGGATCCGTTTCCCCGCCGATTTCCAGCAGGTGGGCCTTCACGGTGGCTGGGGACAGCATCTTTTTGGCCAGGACGCCCGCCGCGACCAGGCACACCGTCAGGCGTCCGGAGAAATGACCCCCACCGCGGTAATCTTCATAGCCTCCGAATTTTTCCGCAGCCACCAGGTCGGCATGCCCGGGCCGGGGAAAAGCCCGCAGGGCCTCATAATCGGTAGACCGGGTGTTCTTGTTCTCGAAAAGAATGGTCAGCGGGGCGCCCGTGGTGTGGCCGTTAAAGACGCCAGACTTGACGATAGGGAGATCCTCTTCCTTGCGGGGCGTGGTGCCCCTGGCGCCACCCTTACGCCTTTCCAGGTCCGGAAGGAACTCCTCGACGCTGAAGGGCAAACCGGCGGGCAGCCCGTCGAGGGTAAGACCCACGCTTTCGCCGTGGGACTCACCGAAAATATGCACACGGAATAACCGGCCGAATGAATTCATTTGTCATGGGTTTACGTGATCAATGCGAACGCTGCCCGGCGGTGGCGGCGATGACCTGCACCTTCCCGCCCAGCCGGCGCCAGTGGTTCCAGAATTCCGGATAAGACTTGTTGACGGCTTCGGCACCGGAGAGGCGGATGCGCTGATCCGCCGTGAGGGCCGCCACCGTGCAGGCCATGGCGATGCGATGGTCGTTGTGGGAACAGACCTCCGCACCCTTGATGCCCGTGCCGCCATGGACCGCCATCACATCCCCTTCCAGGTCAATGCGGATGCCCATCTTGCCGAATTCCTCCTGCAGCGTCTTGCCGCGGTCACTTTCCTTATGGGCCAGCCGGCCCACCCCGCGCAGGGTCGTGACCCCTGCACAGTTTGCGGCCAGGGCCACCAGCGGCGGGAAGAGGTCGGGGCAGTCCGTGGCATCGAAGTCAAAGGGCCGCAGCGGGCTCTTGTCCACCATGACGGTGAACATGCCCCGCCATACGCGGGCGCCGGCCATCTCCAGGGCGTCGAGGATGGCCTTGTCGGACTGGGCAGAGCGGATGTTCAGGTTGTCCGCCTCCACCTGGCCGCCCACGGCGGCGGCGACCAGCAGGAAAGCCGCCCCACTCCAGTCGCCTTCCACCGTATAGTCGCGCGCCCGGTACTGCTGCGGACGCTCGAAATGAAATTTCTCCAGGTGTTCATGGCGCACCGCCACCCCGAAGTGCTCCATCACCTGCAGGGTCAGTTCGATATAGGGCTTGCTGCGCAGCTGCTCCACCGCAATGGTCGCCTTGTCGGCGACGGCTCCGAACGCCATCAGCAGCCCCGTCAGGAACTGCGAGCTCAGGGAGCCGTCCACCGTGATATCGCGGGCCTGAAGGGGACCCCGGATGCGGATGGGCGGCTTGCCGCCGCTGGTCTCGCAGGCCACGCCCAGCTGGGGCAGCACTTCTTCGAAGAAATGCACGGGTCTTTCCCGCAAGCTTCCCTTCCCCGTGACGGAGAGCGGGCTGGCGCTCAGCGCCGCGACGGGGGTGAACATGCGGATGCCCAGCCCGGATTCGCCGCAATGTATTTCTTCGCTCAGGGGATGCACGCCCTCGCTGATGATCTCGATGCTGTCGGCACGCGCCGGCTCTGCAGCGGCGGCGGCGGAGCGGTCATACTGGGGCTTCACGGAGGCGCCCAGCTTGGCGGCCACATCCAGCGCTGCCAGGCAGTCGTCGCTGAGGCAGGGGTTATAGATAACGCTCTTGCCCCGCGCCATCAGGGCGGCGGCCACTGCCCGCTGCATCACGCTTTTGGAAGGGTTTGCGGAGATCCGTCCTTCGATACCTCCGGGGGTGATGATGACATCCATGTCGTCAGTAATTTTTTGATGGGGTCTTGAGCTGTTCCTCCAGGAGCACACTCAGCTGGTCCAGGGGGACCGGCTGGGTCAATGCATGCCCGATGCGGTCCAGCAGCACAAAATGAATATGGTCGTTTTCGCGTTTCTTGTCCATGGCAAACAACCCGGATATGGCGGCGGCATCCGCCGCGATGCCGGTGGGCAGCTGATAGCGCCGGATAAGGTCCGCGATCCGCGCCTCTTCGGCGGCGGGGAGACCGGCCAGGGCCCGGGAAAGGGCCGCTGCCGCCACCATGCCCT
>CBINPH010000339.1:0-3484 GCA_966252445.1 uncultured Chitinophagaceae bacterium
CCAGGAGGAACCCCGGGAAGGGGCGGACAACAAGCTCGTTTGCTTTCTGCATCCGAAAAGCACCGGCGGGGTGCTGGTCGAGCTGTGCCAGGACCGCGGGAGCGCCGGCGCAGGCGCGCCCGGGGCCGATTAACGTCTCCGGGGGAAAAAACCGGAGAATACAGGAAGATTTCTCACAAAAGATGTACCTTGCATAGCAACGCAGATACACTCCCCCGACCAGATCTTCGTTGAGTTCTTCGTATCGTTTAGCTTTCGTTTTTACATACAGAAGACATATCCCGCTGTTCGGCATACCAGGACGGACGGATGTGTCCAAATCAAACCTGCAACTATGAGTAAAGTGAAATTCAACAACCGTGTCAAGCCGTTTAAAAATACGCTGGATGCGCATGTGAACGCCTACTTTGCCAATTCGCATAAAAGCGAAAAAGGCAATTGGCATCTGTATACCAAATCCCTGGTGCTGATCCCGATGACGGTAGCCATTTACCTGGCCCTGGTGCTGTTCCAGCCGCCGGTCTGGCTGGCGCTGACCCTTTGTGTGCTGCTGGGCGGGGTGCTGGCCTGCATAGGCTTCAACATCATGCACGATGCGGCCCACGGCAGCTATTCCAACAACAAGACGCTGAACGAGATCATGGCCCTGACGCTGAACCTGATGGGCGGCAGTGAATACCTCTGGAAAGTGAAGCACAACATCGTCCACCATACCTACACCAACATTACCGGCGAAGACGAGGACATCGACAAGATACCCATACTGCGCTTCAGCCCCGAACAGAAACGGTACTGGTATCACCGGTACCAGCATGTGTATGCGCCGGTGCTGTATCTTTTCGGCTCCCTGTCCTGGATCCTTTTCAACGACTATCAGAAATATTTCACCCGCAAGATCGAATCCACGAAGATCCCTCCCATGAAATGGCATGAGAAGCTGATCTTCTGGAGCAGCAAGGTTGTGAACATCGGCATCTTTCTCGTGATCCCCGCCATGGTCTTCGGCTGGGTGCCCGCGATAGTGGGGCTGCTGGTCATGCACGGCACCATGGGGCTGACCCTCTCCTTCGTCTTCCAAATGGCCCATTGCGTGGAAGACACGCGCTTCCCCATGCCCGATCCCCAGTCCAACAAGATCGAGAATGAATGGGCCCTGCACCAGGTAGCCACCACGGCCAACTTCGCCATGAAGAGCAAATGCATCTCCTGGCTGGTGGGCGGCCTGAATTTCCAGATCGAGCACCACCTGTTCCCCCGCATTTCCCACGTGCACTATCCGGCCCTCAGCCCTATCGTGCAAAAGGCCTGCGCGGAATTTAACGTCCCCTATGTGGCGTACCCCACCTTCGGAAAAGCCGTGGTGTCCCATCTCCGCCACCTGAGGAACATGGGGCGGAAGAACGCATCCTAAAGAACGGAAACCGGCCTCGCTCAGCTGAGTATCTTTTCCATGCCTATGCTGCGGGAGCCCTTGATGAGGATAAGGGCATTCTCGAAAGACTGCGCCTGGTACCATTGCCGGGCCGCCGGGACATCGGGAAAAAAGAGGTAGGGATGCTTCACCCGGGCAAAGTCGCCACCCACGAGCACCACCTGTGCCCAGGTATGCTGCCCGACCAGGTCCACCAGGGCCTGATGTTCGGCCACGCTGTCCGGACCCAGTTCCATCATGCCGCCGAGGAGCAGCACCTTGCAGTCCCCGGGCTGCGCCACCATGTTCTCTATGGCCGCCCGCATGCTGGAAGGGTTGGCGTTGTACGCATCCATGATGACCGTGTTGCTGCCCTCCTTGCTGACCTGTGACCGGTTGTTGGAGGGACAGTATTCGCTGACCGCTTCCAGCACCCTGGCCGAGGGGACCTGGAAATATTTGCCCACCGCCACCGCAGCCAGCACATTGTGCACATTGTAGGCCCCCGCCAGCTGGCAGGGGATTTCGCCGGTATAGTCGGTGAATACCCGGATAAAGGGCTCTCCCGGCAGCTCGGGCGGGGCCGCCACCAGGTGGCCGTTCAGGTACTGGTTGCCGCCGGTGCCGTACCACACGCGCTCCGGGATGCCCGCGCTCATCTCCAGGAAATAGTCGAAGTCGCCGCAGATGAAGGCCGTGCCCCGGCTTTGCCGCAGGTAATCGAAGAGCTCACCCTTGCCTTTGCGGACCCCCTCCAGGCTGCCGAAGCCTTCGAGATGGGCCTTGCCGACGTTGGTGATGAGGCCGTGGGTGGGCTGCGCCACCGTGCAGTAGCCGGCTATTTCGCGCAGGTGGTTTGCCCCCATTTCGATGACGGCCATCTCGGTATCGGGACGCACCCGCAGGATGCTCAGGGGCACCCCGATATGGTTGTTCAGGTTGCCTTCGGTGCCGTAGCAGCGGTAGCTCTGGGACAGGACGGCGAGGATCAGCTCCTTGGTCGTGGTTTTCCCATTGGAGCCGGTGATGGCGATGAAGGGTATCTGGCATTGCCGCCGGTGATGACGGGCCAGGTCCTGCAGGGCCTGCAGGGCATTGTCGGTGACCCACAGCCGCGGATCGCCCGTATCGTATGCCGGGTCATCGATGACGGCCACAGCGGCCCCCTGCTGCAGGGCCTGCAGGGCAAAGGCGTTGCCGTTGTAGCGGGGACCCCGTAGGGCAAAGAAAATATCCCCTTCCTTCAGCAGGCGGGTGTCCGTCTGCACGGAAGGATGCGCCAGATACCTTTCGTAAAGCGATGCAATGTCCAAGGGTCGTTTTTGGCCCTAAAATTAACCTTTCTTGCGGCTAAAACAGCCCGGAAGGAAACGGGGCTATCTTTTCGCCCTGGGCTGGCGGAAATAGTTGCCGGTCTTGTAGCCGTTGCCCTGCTGGCTGCCGACACGGTTCATCGCGCAGCGGAAACCGACCGTATTGCTGGCCATGTCCTGGGGCATGAAGCGGCGGGTACCCGGGGACAGCCAGTATGGGCGGTCATTCCAGGAACCGCCCTTGATCACGCGGCTCTTGTCGCTAATGAGGGTGGTCTCGCCGAAATCATAGAAGGAACCCGAGGCGGAATCCCCGTCCAGGTAATCGCGCAGGTCCGAATGCAGGTAGTTCCAGTGTTTGGCTGCGATGGAGTCGGGCTCCAGCACGGTGACCAGGTTGCCCAGGCTGTCCTTTTCAGGCTCTCCGTTCTCGTCCCGGTACACATCACGGAACACATTTCCGCGGAAGGGATTAAAGTCGTCCACCTCCTGGGGGGACATGGGGCGGTATACGTCCTCCACCCACTCGCTCACGTTGCCGGCCATGTTGTACAGGCCGAAAGAATTGGGATAAAAGGAGCGGACAGGCGCCGGAATGGATGCCCGGTCGTTCAGGCCGCCGGCAATACCCATGTTGTCCCCGGAGCCACGCTTGAAGTTAGCCAGGAACTCGCCCTGCCAGGCGCCGCGCCGTATGTCCCTTAACCCGTCGGGGTTGACCGCCCAGGGATAGACCTGCTGGTTCATGATCATTTCCTCC